>CAYQMY010000188.1:0-4426 GCA_964418735.1 uncultured Oscillospiraceae bacterium
TGCGGAGCTAGGCGGAGCGCTCAACAATCCGAAGCGCCCCTTTGTAACTATTCTCGGCGGCTCCAAGGTAAGCGACAAGCTCGGAGTAATAAAAAACCTGCTCGAAAAGGCCGACACTCTTCTTATCGGCGGCGGCATGGCCTTTACGTTTTTAAAGGCCATGGGCAAGGAAATCGGAAAGTCTATCTGCGAGGATACAGAGCTCGATTACGCCCGTGAAATGATGGCTAAGGCCGAGAAAAACGGCGTTTCCCTGCTCCTGCCGGTTGACGCAGTAGTCGCGCCCGAGTTTGCGGCAGAGGCAAAGCCGTCTGTCGTTTCAGTCGACGCTATGCCTGCTGACCAGATGGGCCTTGATATCGGACCTATGACGGCCGAGGTTTTCGCAGGCTCGATAAAAAGCGCCGGCACAGTTATTTGGAACGGTCCGATGGGCGTTTTTGAGTTCCCCTCCTTTGCCGCCGGAACAATCGCTGTCGCGAAGGCCATGGCTGAATCAGGCGCCATTACAATTATCGGCGGCGGAGACAGCGCGGCAGCCGTAAATCAGTTCGGCTTTGCCGACAAAATGACCCATATCTCCACCGGAGGCGGAGCCTCTCTCGAATTCCTTGAGGGTATTGAGCTGCCCGGTGTCGTTTGCCTTTTAGACAAGCCCTGATTAATCCAAACATCACCGTCTTGGCAGGTCTAACACCCCCACTCTTCGTTAAAAAAGCTTGAAATAAACCTATTATTCCTGCGCTTTTTTGCCTCGATTGGGAATGTTATCTCCTTAAGTCCGGCAACGCAGGATTAAATCAGTGCTTATTTAGACAAGTAAATTTGGAGGAATACAAGTGAACAAAAAATACAGAAAAACTATTATCGCCGGGAACTGGAAAATGAACCTGCTTCCCTCGGACGTAAAGACTTATACCGACGAGCTGCGCCAGCTCTCCGGTAAGGCCCGCCACTGCGAGGTCGTTGTATGCACTCCTTTTGTTATGCTCCCCCAGGCTGTAAAAGCTTTACGCGACTGCCGTATATCCGTCGGCGCACAGAACGTAAGCGATAAGGAAAGCGGCGCTTTTACCGGCGAGGTTTCCGCAAATCAGCTTCGCGATCTAGGAGTCAAGTATGTTATTGTCGGCCACAGCGAGCGCCGCGCATACTACGGCGATACCGACGAAATCGTGTGTGCCAAAGCCAAGGCCGTTCTCGGCGCTGGCCTTTATCCGATTATATGCGTCGGTGAAACTCTGGCTCAGCGCGAGCAGGGTATAACAGATGAAGTGGTGTCAATGCAGGTAAAGCTTGCTCTAAACGGAGTACAAGCCGAAAAGGTTCGCCATATTGTTTTCGCTTATGAGCCCATCTGGGCTATAGGCACCGGCAAAACCGCGACTCCGGAGGACGCGGCGGACGTCTGCACTAAAATCCGCTCCATAATCCGTGAGCTTTACGGAGCCCGTACCGCCAGAGCAGTAACCATACAGTACGGCGGCTCAATGAATCCCAAAAACGCTTTTGACTTACTCGCAATGCAGGATATCGACGGAGGACTCATAGGCGGAGCTTCCCTGAAGCCCACCGACTTCGCGGCTATCATTGACGCGGCAAACCAATAGGCACACAAAGGCAGCACCGTAAATTCACGGCTAAGCCTTAAATTGGAGGCAGAAATGAAATCTCCCACAACGCTAATTATCCTCGACGGCTACGGAATCGCGCAGCCTGGCCCTGGCAACGCTATAGCGGCGGCCAATACCCCTATCATGGATGAGCTTCTTGCAAGCTATCCTAATTCCCGGCTTTCTGCGAGCGGGTCCGACGTCGGACTTCCCGCCGGCACGATGGGCAACAGTGAAGTCGGTCATATGAACATGGGCGCCGGCAGAGTAATCTACCAAAACCTGCTCCGTATCTCAAATTCAGTTGCCGACGGCTCCTTTTTTGAGAATCAGAACTATATTGACGCAATCGATGCTGCAATCAAAGACGACACAGCGGTGCACTTATTTACTCTCTTGTCAGACGTCGGTGTTCACAGCGACATCCGCCATCTCTGGGCGGCTCTGGAGCTTTGCAAGCGGCGCGGGGCAAAATCCGTATTCGTACACTGCTTCATGGACGGACGCGATTCCTCGCCCACAAGCGGCGTACACTACATGGAAGCCTGCGTGGAAAAGTGCCGTGAATTAGGCGCTAATGTCGCTACGATTGTCGGCCGCTTCTACGCTATGGACAGGGACAACCGCTGGGAGCGCGTGCAAAAGGCCTATGATGCGCTGGTATTCGGTCAGGGAACGAGAGCCGACGATCCAGTCGCCGCAATTCAGCACTCTTACAACGATAATAAAACCGACGAATTTATAGAGCCGATAATAGTTTGCCCCAAGGGGCGAGTTAAAGAGGGCGATTCGGTCATTTTCATGAATTTCCGCCCAGACAGGGCGCGAGAGCTTACGAGAGCCTTTGTTGATGAAAATTTTGACGGCTTTGTTCGCCGCGGCGGCTATTTTAAGGTCAATTTTGTCTGCACAACTCAGTATGACGCAAAAATGCCGAATGTCACCGTAGCCTATCCTCCCGAGGTGCCCGCCAACACCTTCGGCGAATTCATAAGCGGCCTTGGAATGACCCAGCTTCGAATCGCGGAGACCGAAAAATACGCTCATGTCACCTTCTTCTTTAACGGTGGCGTTGAAAAGCCTTTTAAAGGCGAGGACCGGGTTCTGATCCCCTCCCCGCGCGAGTTCCCGACCTACGACATGATACCGCGCATGAGCGCGTTCGAGGTTTGTGACGCGGCTTGCGAGCGTATTTTAAGCGGCAAATACGACGCAGTAATAATTAACTTCGCAAACTGCGACATGGTCGGTCATACCGGCGTCTTTGAAGCGGTTGTGCAGGCCGTCGAGACTGTTGACACCTGCCTTGGGCGGGTGCTCGAAGCTGTTCGCAGCATGGGCGGAATTGCGATTGTGACCGCCGATCATGGCAACGCGGACAAGCTGTTTGAAGCCGATACCTCTCCCTGTACCTCTCATACGACAAATCCTGTGCCCTTTATAGTAGTCGGCGCTGACGTAGCTCTTAATAACGGGCGGCTTTCTGACATCGTTCCGACAATGCTCGAGCTAATCGGGCTTGAAAAGCCTGCGGAAATGACCGGAAGAAGCCTTATAGTTAAATAAAAAAATATCTTACTGGAGGAAAATCCTATGAAGCAGTATCTTGAAATCGTGGACGTAATCGCAAGAGAAATACTCGATTCCCGCGGCAACCCTACAATTGAGGTTGAGGTTGCTCTTGAGGATGGTACAGTCGGTGTTGCCGCCGTGCCTTCGGGCGCTTCCACGGGCATCTATGAGGCCTGCGAGCTTCGTGACGGCGATAAGTCCCGTTATCTTGGCAAGGGCGTTCTAAAGGCTGTTGAGAATGTCAACACTGAAATTGCTGAGGCTCTGCTCGGTCTCAATGTAGTGGACCAGCCCTCGATAGACAAGCTTCTGTGCGAGCTTGACGGCACCCCGAACAAGTCAAGGCTCGGTGCAAACGCAATTCTCGGAGTTTCCCTCGCCTGCGCTAAGGCGGCTGCCGAGGCTCTCGGAATGTCCCTGTACAACTATATCGGCGGAGTTAACTCAAAAACCCTTCCCGTACCTATGATGAACGTGCTAAACGGCGGAGCTCACGCCTCCAACAACGTCGACATTCAGGAGTTTATGATTATGCCCGTCTCCGCCCCCAGCTTCCGCGAGGGACTGCGTATGTGCTCTGAAGTGTTCCACACTCTTAAGAAGGTCGCGCCTTCGACCGGTGTCGGCGACGAGGGCGGCTACGCTCCGAACCTCGCCGAGGACGAGGACGCGCTGAAGGCTCTTGTAACCGCTATTGAAAAGGCCGGCTACAAGCCCGGAGAAGATTTCAAAATCGCCATGGACCCCGCGGTTTCCGAGTGGTTTGTAGACGAGGACGGCGGCTACTATCTGATGCCTAAGTCCAAGAAAAAGCTCTCCCGCGCCGAAATGGTTGCGATGTGGAAGGGTTATGTAAACAAGTATCCGATTATCTCCATCGAGGACGGTATGGCTGAGGACGACTGGGAGGGCTGGAAGCTGATGACAGTCGAGCTCGGCGGACAGATTCAGATAGTCGGCGACGACCTCTTTGTCACGAACGTCGAAAGGCTCGGCAAGGGCATCAAGCTCGGCGTAGCAAACTCGGTGCTGATAAAGGTCAACCAGATAGGCACGCTTACCGAAACGCTTAACACAATCCAGATGGCAAACCGCGCTGGTTATACCGCTGTTGTATCCCACCGCAGCGGCGAAACAGAGGATACTACCATTGCCGACATAGCTGTCGCCGTGAACGCAGGTCAGATTAAGACCGGCGCTCCCTCCAGAAGTGACCGTGTAGCAAAGTACAATCGTCTCCT
>CAYQMY010000189.1:0-4394 GCA_964418735.1 uncultured Oscillospiraceae bacterium
CATTGGCTCTCTTGTAAATACTGTTTTGTATCTTGGTGCTTTATATTTGCTTATTCGCGAGCTCCTCTCTTCATTGTTTAAAATCGAGATTGGCGCTGTAGGTGCGATGGTGATGGGCGTTGCGATGACCAACGGTTTAGTTGAGGCGGCAGTTTCATTTGTTTTGGTAGCCGCCATATGCAGTGCTCTATTGCGCTTCCTACCTATGAAAAAGTGATATAAAGGCTTGAAGCAAGTTCAGGCTTTGATTTATTCAAGTGCGTTTTTCTCGCCGCAGACGCGGCAACCGAGCAATGCGAAAGGAATGTTCATTTATGATATTAGCCATCGACGCCGGAAATACAAATATTGTGCTCGGCGGAATAAAAAACGGCGAAATTCAATTTTTGTCCCGCATATCAACCGACATTCAAAAAACGCTGGACGAATATACAATCATAATTCGCAGTATTCTGGAGCTGAATAACACCAAACTTTCTGAGATAGATGGCTCAATAATATCATCTGTGGTTCCCCCGCTTACATCCTCTCTGCAGTGTTCTGTCGAGACACTGACCGGCAAAAAGCCGATGGTACTGGAGCCGGGAATGAAAACCGGATTGAACATACTTATCGATAACCCCGCTCAGCTCGGAGCTGATCTTGTGGCAGGCGCTGTGGCGGCTATCAACAAATACCCCAAGCCCCTTGTAATTATCGATATGGGAACCGCTACGACCTTCTCAGTCGTTGACAAGCACAGCAATATGCTCGGCGGCTTTATCTGCCCGGGCGTCCGCGTATCGCACGATGCGCTCATCTCCCGCACATCTCAGCTCACCAGAGTCAGTCTGGAGGCCCCGGCGAAGGTTATAGGCAAAAACACCATAGAGTGCATGCAGAGCGGTCTCGTCTACGGCAGCGCCGCGATGGTTGACGGTATGCTCGACCGCATTGATTCCGAGCTCGGCTGTAAAACAACCGTCGTCGCGACAGGCGGACTCGCAAAAACAATTGTTCCCCACTGCCGGAGGGAAATAATCTGCGACGACAACCTTCTTCTCGAAGGACTGCTTATCATTTACGAGAAGAACACCAAGAAGTAAAACACTAATACATGCAAAAAGGGGCTCCAGCAAATTTTATTTTGCTGCAGCCCCTTTTTATTTCACCTATATTCGTAGGGGCGGGGCTCTGCTCCGCCCGATTCGCGAAATGTACAAAACCGTTATTGAATAGGCGGAGCAGCGCCCCACCCCTGCAATTTGTAATATCAGCTGTGCGTTTTAATACGAGGAACCCTTAATCAATCACATTTTCGTGGCATGTTTTTTGTGAGCTCGAATTCTGCCACCTGCTCCACAAAAAAGTAGTGGGCTGTTTTGCTACAGCCCACTACTTAATGATTAAGTTTTACTTTGCGTACTCAATTGCGCGGGTCTCGCGAATGAGATGAACCTTGATCTGGCCAGGGTATTCAAGATCGCTCTCAATTTTGTTTGCGATATCCCTTGCAAGCAGCACCATCTCGTCCTCAGTGACATCCTCAGGCTTGATCATGATGCGCACCTCGCGTCCGGCCTGTATCGCATACGCGCCGGAAACGCCCTTAAACGAGCAGGTGAGCTCTTCAAGCTTCTCGAGCCTCTTGATATAGTTCTCGATGTTCTCGCGCCTTGCTCCGGGACGTGCCGCGGAAATGGTATCTGCAGCCTGTACAATGCAGGCAACGACTGTCGTCGGTTCTACGTCGCCGTGGTGGGCATGTATCGCGTGGATTACCGCTTCGCTTTCATGGTACTTCCTCGCGAGGTCCACGCCGATGGTGACATGTGAGCCTTCAACCTCGTGGTCTATGGATTTGCCGATGTCGTGAAGAAGTCCTGCGCGCTTTGCGAGAGTAATGTCAACTCCCAACTCCGCGGCGAGAAGTCCCGAAACATGTGCAACCTCCATAGAATGATTAAGCACGTTCTGGCCATAGCTTGTACGATACTTCTGACGACCCAAAATCTTGACGAGGTCAGGGTGAATTCCATGCACGCCGGTCTCAAAGATCGCGCGCTCACCCTCGGCCTTGATGGTAGCCTCGACTTCCTTTTTCGCCTTTTCTACCATTTCCTCAATTCTGGCCGGGTGAATACGCCCGTCCACAATAAGCTTTTCCAGAGCAATCCTTGCTATTTCACGGCGCACCGGATCAAAGCTTGAAAGAGTAATCGCCTCGGGAGTGTCGTCAATAATGAGGTCAACGCCCGTCAAAGTTTCTATTGTGCGGATATTTCTGCCCTCACGGCCAATTACGCGACCCTTCATCTCATCATTTGGCAGGGGAACCACTGAGACTGCGGCCTCGGCAATATGGTCTGCGGCGCAGCGCTGAATAGCAATAGAAATATATTCTCTTGCCTTTTGATCAGCCTCATCCTTACATCTGGCCTCGATTTCCTTGATTTTCATCGCGGCCTCGTGCGTTACTTCGGCTTCAATATTCTTAATGAGGTAGTCTTTTGCTTCTTCTGAAGTCAAACCGGAAATCTTTTCAAGCATCTCCAGCTGGCTTCTCTTAATCAAATTAACCTCTTCCTTGACCGAATCAATTTCAGTAAGCTTCTGATTAAGAACCTCGCTCTTTTTTTCTATTGTATCAGTCTTACGGTCAAGATTCTCTTCTTTTTGCTGTAAGCGGCGCTCCTGCTTCTGAAGTTCTGCGCGCCTCTCTTTTACCTCTCTTTCGTACTCTGTACGATTCCTGTGTATTTCCTCTTTTGCCTCTAACAGAGCCTCGCGCTTCTTGCTCTCAGCGCTCTTGATTGATTCATTAATAATTCTCTTTGCTTCCTCTTCAGCGCTGGAAATTTCACGCTCCGATACTTTTTTCCTATATAAAACGCCGGCTGCAAAGGCAATTATAGCAACGACCACAAAGGCGATAGCTCCGATAATTATATCCATTGGTTTAAGCGGCATAGCAGATATACACACCTCCATTCATAAAAAATTTTGGTGATATGAAATGTTTCGTTTCATATTTACTATATTAAGCACATAACACATCTTAAAATATTTATATTGGGGCTCCCCTACCCCCAAAATATTCTTTTTTCATTTTACATTGCCGTTAACATATATGTCAAGAGAAATCACTTAATTTTATGTTGTTATGTAAATTAAGCGCTTGACAATACATCTTCTCTGAGGTACAATTTCGAATGCGGCTGTTTTAACCATATGGCGTTTCCAGTGTTTGTTGCACTGCTAACAACACTGCCGCGCTAAAGCAAAAGGCTTCCGCTGCGCGTCAAAAAACGGCGGACGCTCTATTCTAACAATTACTTTCTTAATTTTGCATCCAATATTCAACTCAATATGTCTCCGTAGCTCAGCAGGATAGAGCGTCCGCCTCCTAATAATCATGTCACCTGCCGCCCCACGGGGCAAAAACTTCATACGCGCCTGTAGCTCAGCTGGATAGAGCGTCCGCCTCCTAAGCGGAAGGCCAGCAGTTCAAATCTGCTCAGGCGTGCCAAAATGCCGTAAACTCAAGGGTTTGCGGCATTTTTCTTTTTCTGCGGAAACGAATGCCGGAAGGGTTAAAATTGTTCCGCTTTGAAAAATGCTCGGTCAGGAAAAGAACGCATTTTTTGGACTAGAACATTTTGCAATGAGTTTGCTAATTTACCGTTTCGTGCTGTGTGTTCGATTCCTGTGCTGTGTGGTTATACGCCTTTCAAAATGCTGGCCAATCGACACGCGATTTCGGGATTTTCCTGAAGCTGTGCAAACAGGCTTTGCAGATCGACAACGGCACTTTGTGCTGGTGCTGAGGGTTCAGGAGGATTGATTTGCTGCTCGACACGCCGCATATCGGGATTGGCATAAAACGCCGCTTCAAACCGTTGGGCGTTTACTTTTCTATCCTCGTCCAGAATATGCGCATACAGGTCAGTTACCATATCCGCCTGTGCATGGCCGGTATCTCCCTGGGTCGCTTTGATATTGCCGTGGTTGATCTTCAGCTTATAGGTCGTACTGCTGTGACGGAGTGAATGGAATACTACATCAGGCAGGTCGTACTCTTTCTTCAAGCGTTCAAACTGATTGCCGAGAACGCGATCCTCGCAGGGGCGTCCGGTTTCCTGCGCAATCACAAGATTGTAGTCAACATAGTCGCTACCCATAAAATCTTTCAGTTTGTCCTGCTTTTCCTTCCAGTCACGCAGCAACAGAGCCAGTGTTTTGGGTATCCACACCCGTCTAACGCTGCTCTCCGTCTTTGGCTTTTTCAGCACAAGCCTTGTGGTGGATTTTCCGCCCATCAGCCGTGGAAACACGAAGATAATATCACTGGTTCCCAGTGCATCAATGGACGATTGGCTCACCCTTGCAAGCTCTTTTTCAACAAAGAGAAAAGC
>CAYQMY010000190.1:0-4334 GCA_964418735.1 uncultured Oscillospiraceae bacterium
GCCGCGATACCCCCGGTCGCGCACGGTTTGCGCGGGCTGAGGAATTTTTCCGAGAAGTGAATTCCCGGAAAAATGATTTCTATTTCCCTACGAGGGAGTTTATTGACAGACTGAGAAGGCGTGCCGAAAGCGGCACGCCCTTTTTAGTATTTGTTATATTACTGATTTAAAAGCTTTTCCACAAGCTCAAGCTGTTCGGGGGTGTTGACTCCGAGAAGCTCGGGGCCAAGATGACGGCAGCATACGCCGACGCGTAAACCCTCGGACTTGAGTATGCCCGGCACATCCGTAAGATAGTATTCGCCCTGTGCGTTGTCGCAGCGGAGCTTTACCAGCGTTTCAAAAAGCAGGGGGGCTTCAAACATATAGACGCCGCTGTTAAGCTCCTTGATTTCTCGCTCCTTGTCTGTACAGTCCTTGTGCTCGACCATTTTCAGGAAATCTCCGGAGCAGTCCCGGACTATCCTGCCATAAGCGAGAGGTTCATCGGAGGTTCCGCTCAGAATCGTGCATACGTTTTTTTCGTCATAGTGCGTTTTAACCAGAGCCTCTAGAGTTTCTCTCTTTATGAGCGGCATATCGCCACAGCAAACAAGGACGGAGCCCTCAAAGCCCCTAAAGTTTTCGGCGGCTGACATTACGGCGTGGCCGGTGCCGAGCTGCTGCTCCTGAACGGCGAAGCTATAGCCTTCAAAGGCGGCTGTAACAGCTTCCTTTTTATAGCCTACGACTATTGTGATATCGGTTTTCGCAATGAAGCCGATAGCGGAAAGAACGTAGGAGATAAGCGGCCTTCCGTTCGCCTCACGCATTACCTTTGGAAGATCATGCGACTCGGAATGAAGGCGAGTGCCCTTTCCGGCAGCAAGTACGATTGCTTTGAGTGCTTTTTTTTCAGACATCAATATACCCCGCTTGTATTTAAATATGTAGTTGTTGTTTCCCTGATAAGGCTGACTGTGCAGTCGCCAAGGTATAAGTAATAAAGAACGTCATCTATCAGGTCCTCGGTGTCGGATGAGCAGATAAAGGAAAGATCGAGCCTGTCGCCAGAGCTATCCAGCATTCTGTTTATTTCTCGTGCGGTTTTTGAGGAATTAAGTCCGTAGACATTTGAGCCCGAGTCGCTCCAGAGTATCAGCCCCAGGTTGTCTGCTGCGTCCTTCAGCTCGGCCGAGTATTGGGCGTCAAGAGTGACAATAATGCTTTTTACCTTGCAGACGGTTCGGAGAAGCTCGGAGCATGTTTTGTAGTCCTCGGTCAGATTTGCCGTGCAGACAAAACCTATTGTGTGTCCGCTGCCAGAAATCTGGCGGATAAGATCCTGATTTTTGCGTATTTCGTCGGCAGTGACAAAGAAGCAGGCCTTGAAGCCATAATATGAAAGAGAATCGAGAACGGTGCTGGTGCTTTCGTTTATTCCCCGAAAGCTCAGATAAACTGAGGTGTTGTTTTCCGGCTCTTCGGGACTCGTTGTCGGGGTGGGTGTAACCTCGGGACTAGCTGTCTGAACAGGAATGTTGAGGTATGCGTTATAATCAGACTGCATCGACAGGTACTTGTTCTTGGCGAAATCGGAGTCAGAGAAGCGAGCGTTAGAATTTTTGATGCGCACAAAGGGCGCAGGAGGAGTGTAGTACATAGAATATTCAAAGCCAAAGAAGGAGCAGACATTCTCAGCCGGAACATAGACCGTGGAGTTGTGGAATATCGCCCAATAGGAGAAAACTCTACCGGCGTCGTCATAGGTGTTGCCGCTGCTGAAGTTAAAGCGCAGGTAGTGAAGGGTTGAGTATATCGTGGCAGTGTTACTGGCGTCGTCGTAAATACTGTAGGTTCCAAGGGAGCTCTGTTCAAAAAGCTTAAAAGGGACATACATTTTGCCGTTTGAATAATAAGGCATGGTTTCGTCGCTCAGTTCCTGAAGACGGTCGTTAACGACGGAAAAGTAGATGTCGTCAGTAACGCCAGTTACCGGAAGGGAAAGTAAAATACCCAGGCAAAAAACAATAGCCAAAATAGAAGCAGCCTTTTTCAGCGTTATCCCTCCCTTTCTCTGTCTTTCCACAAGTATACATTAATATAGATTGAAAAACAAGAGTTACAGCCTTTGCTTTTAGCGTATGGAAATTGGTATATTGCAGAAATTTTCTGATTTATGCTAAAGTTATTGGCACGGTAGCAACCGAAATAACCAATAAGTAGAAAATCAGTTGTAATGCAATTTTACTTTACAAAAAATACTTTTATGAATAAAGTAAATATTAAAAATTGAAAAGTAAAATTACTTTACAAAATGATGCCGTTATTGGGTCTTTTATTGCCATATAAACGCGCTCAAATTCACAATTTTTAAGCTGTGTCAAAGCTTCGCAACTGGAATATAGTAGTATAGAGGTGATACGGTTGGATACGAGAGAGCTGTTTGCAAGAATGATCAAATGTGAAGCTGGCGGAGAGGGCGAAAACGGCATGAAAGCCGTCGCCACAGTAATTATGAACCGCGTGCACGTCGCTTACGGGGAGTATCAGAGAGTAAACCAAGGAGATCTCAGAAGGGTTATGGAGCAGCCCTACCAGTTTACATGTATGATGACTACCGTTGCCGGAATGCCAAATACACAAAACGTATGGGTGGCAACACCCGATGAGATACATTACAAAGTCGCAGACTGGGCGTTGGGGAACGGAGTGCTTCTGGGAGTGGGTTCCGAATCTCTGTGGTATATGAACCCCTTCAATCCAAACTGCCCGGGCCTGTTTCCCTATAACGGAACGGGCTACTGGCTTACAAGACTAAACCTGCATTGCTTTTATAATCCAACAAACGCATATGCGCAGACATAAAATAGGAGGTAGGCTATATGGCTATAAACTGGACGGAGAATAAGGTTTTCAATCCAAACGCACCACAGAAAATGCCGATGAATGAACGCACTAATGTAAATAACGCTACGCGCCCGCTGCCGGGACTTCAGGAGGATAACATGCCGATGGATAAGTACGGAGGCAATCAAAACAGAATGAACGAGAATATGATGAACAAAATGATTATCGAGGACCAGCTTATGAACGACATGATGACAGACCGGCAGGGGCCGCCGCCGGTGATGAACAAGGAATACATAGCGGGATATCTTAAAGAAAACATAGGCAGAAACGTAAGAGCTGAGTTTCCGATGGCAGGCGGCTTTTTCATTGACAAGGCGGGTATTCTGAGAGAAGTCGGCGTAAACTATTTTGTGCTTGAGGACACCTTTTCTCATGCGCGTATTTTGTGTGACCTCTACTCTGTAAAATTTGTAACAATAGTATAATGAAATTGGTACAGCGAAAAGTCCGCGGAGAATTATCTCTGCGGGCTTTTTTGTGGAAAAAGCAATAATAATGTGAGATAATAAGCGGAAAAGAAAAAACTGAAGGGGTTGCATAATGGAAAATAAGGTTTGCTATATAATGGGCGCCGGAATATACTTGGGGGAAAAATTTTGTCCGCAGCAGGGCGACTATGTCATAGCCGCCGACGCGGGACTAAAGCATTTACAGGAAATTGGGATTAAAGCCGACCTTGTTCTCGGCGACTTCGACTCTCTTGGCGGCGTGCCCGAGCATCCGAATGTTATTAAGCATCCTACGGTCAAGGACGATACGGACATGTTCCTAGCTGTAAAAAAGGGACTTAGCATGGGGTATAAGAAATTCGTGCTGCTTGGCGGTCTGGGAAATCGTGTCGATCACTCTATGGCAAATATCCAGATAATTATTTATTTGGCTCGCAGAGGCGCAAGAGGCTATCTGGTCGGAGGAAAAATCATAACCACCTCAATTACAAACGATACCATCGCATTTTCCCAGAACGCTAAGGGAATCGTTTCAGTTTTCTCCCAGAGTGAAAGAGCACTGGGAGTTAACATCAGGGGGCTAAAGTATCAGCTTGAAAACGCGACGCTTACAAACGATATGCCGATAGGTGTAAGCAACGAGTTTATTGGAAAACGAGCAACGATAAGCGTTGAAAACGGTACTCTGCTAATTTTATGGAACGGCGGTCTTGAATTGCTCGAAGAACTGTGATATATTAACTTCGTAGTAGCTGCTATATCGCCATTTCCCCTCTCGGAGGGAATAATCGAATAAAACAGACAGGGGAGCTTGTGTGCAGGCTGAGAGGAAGTAATAGCTTCGACCCTTACACCTGATTTGGGTAATGCCAACGGAGGAAGTTATGCTTGAAGTATATTCGGGAGACGCCTCTGGCGTCTCCCTTTTTCTGCTTGTCTTCGACAAGCTTCTAGGGGGTATCCAATACCCCCTAGATACGCGGCTTACGCCGC
>CAYQMY010000191.1:0-2968 GCA_964418735.1 uncultured Oscillospiraceae bacterium
GGTAAAGCACAGGGTCGCGCATGTTGAAGTTGCCAGAAGCGAGATCAATTTTCGCGCGAAGAGTCATAGCTCCATCCGGGAACTCGCCGTTTTTCATGCGCTCAAAGAGCGTTAAGCTTTCCGCAACAGGACGGTCGCGATAGGGACTTGTCGCAGCGGTCGTCAAATCACCGCGGTTTGCTTTAAATTCCTCTGGCGACATCTCACAGACATAGGCGAGACCCTTGCTTATAAGCCCGACAGCCAGCTCATAGGTTTTTTCAAAGTAATCCGAACCGTAAAAGAACCTGTCTTCCCAATTAAAGCCGAGCCACTTTATATCCTCCTGAATGGCCTCGACATACTCCGTATCCTCACGCGCCGGATTCGTGTCATCCATGCGGAGGTTGCAAATTCCGCCATACTTTTCGGCTGAGCCAAAGTCAATACACATCGCCTTGCAGTGTCCGATATGCAGATATCCGTTCGGCTCGGGCGGAAAACGCGTGTGTACGCGGCGCCCTTCAAAGCGCCCGCCGGCGGAAATATCCTCTTCAATAAAAGCATGTATGAAATTCTTCGATGCTTCTTCCATCTAATCACTCCCAAATTTCGCTAATATATTATACTATTTTAATCAATTGTAATATTATACACAATAAAAAGAAAAAAGAAAATATATTTACAACAACTTTATTATTTAGTATAATAATAAGGATTTTTTACTGGCAGGAGGTGAGGAAAATGAAAAAAAGAACGATAAAGCTGACCGCAATTACGCTTTGCTTTGTTATTTTTTTTTCATCAGTTCCGACGCCCGCTCTGTCTGTCTCGTTTCAAGATGTCTCGCCTAAGCATTGGGCCTATTCCTATGTTACATTTTTAGATAAGCTGGGTTATCTTCAAGGTTATGGAAACGGTAAATATGACCCTGAAAAAAGTGTTTCCAATGCCGAATTTGTCGCCCTTGTCTGCCGAATGACCGGGATGGACGATACAACCTTGGAGCGCAGCGGATACTGGGCGGAGGCAGCGATTGAATACGCTCTTTATATGGGCTGGTTCACAGATGCGGATATGCCACCGGGTAGCTACAGCAGCCCCATAACAAGAGAGCTGGCGTCCAAAATAGTTGTACGTGCGTTTTTTCCGGATGAAACCTTTGACAAGGACTTATGGAAGAGATATGGTATATCCGATTTCTCAAACGTTAACCAATCTTTAATTGAATATGTCTACGCTTCCTACATACTGGGAATATTAAACGGGTATCCGGACGGCAGCTTCAGGCCGAAGTACAGTATCACGCGTTCAGAGACCGCCGCACTTCTGTACCGCACCTGGGAGAGTTACCATAAGGAGCCGGTGGGCTCCGGCTCGGTTACGGTTCCGATTCTGCTTTATCATCAGATAGTTGATGAGGAAGGAAGCACTACGCCGGAGAAGTTCGAAACGGATATGGAAGCCCTTAAAAAAGCGGGATTTAATACAGTATTTCTTGATGACCTATACGATTATGTCATAAACGATAAGAAGCTGCCCAAAAAACCGGTTGTTGTAACCTTTGACGACGGATATTATAATAATTACGAGAACGCCTATCCGGTTTTAAAGGAGCTCGGCATGAAAGCTGAAATATCCATTATCGGCGGCCTTGTAGGCGTTATGAGCTCTCCGGGTATAATACCGCACTTTACCTGGCTTCAGGCCAAGGAAATGGTGGATTCGGGACATATAAGGATTGAAAACCATTCCTTCAGGATGCACGAATACTCGCTAAACGGAGAAGTTAAACGCAAGGGCGTAATGAAAATGACAAATGAGAGCTATGCCCAATATATCGACAGGCTCTCCGATGACGCCGATAAAATGAATGAAATCATACCGCAAAACCTTGGCTACAAACCCAGAGTCTTTACATATCCCAATGGTCTGAATTCCGTACTTACCGAAAAGGTGTTTGAATCAAAAGGCTACAGCATTACTCTGACGACAGCTGTAGGGATAAACACAGTAAGGCAAGGGGACCTGTCCTCTCTCAAGCTGCTCAAGCGAATTGCGGTTGACGGCTTTGACGGAGACGTTGTTGAGCTGATTAACAGAAGCTATTTCTAGGACATAATACATACATCAATTAGGGCAAATCGCAGCGCCCGAAAGGAATGGATACAATGAAGGAACTCCCAAAAATCTACGACCCCAAAGCCGTTGAGTCAAAAATTTACGATATGTGGACTCAGGGCGGGTATTTTAAGGGCAGGATAGACCCCGATAAAAAGCCCTTTACCATAGTTATACCGCCCCCAAACGTCACAGGACAGCTCCATCTCGGTCACGCCTTCGATGAGACGCTGCAGGACGTTCTGATACGCGCAAAGCGTATGCAGGGCTACAGCGCCCTGTGGGTGCCCGGCACCGACCACGCGGGAATAGCGACTCAGATAAAGGTTGAGGAAAACCTTCGCAAGGAGGGCGTAGCTCGTTACGACCTCGGCCGCGAGAAGTTTCTCGAAAAGGTCTGGGAGTGGAAAAACCAGTACGGCGACAGGATTGTTCAGCAGCTTAAGACACTCGGCTCCTCCTGTGACTGGGACAGGCTCCGTTTCACTATGGACGAGGGCTGCTCCAAGGCCGTGCGCGAGGTATTCGTTTCTCTCTATGAAAAAGGCCTTATTTACAAGGGGAACCGCATAATCAACTGGTGTCCTAAGTGCCGCACTGCGCTTTCGGACGCCGAGGTAGAGCATGAGGATCAAGCGGGCAACTTCTGGCATATCAGATACAACGTCAAGGACAGCGACGAATATGTTATCGTCGCGACGACGAGACCGGAAACAATGCTGGGAGATACGGCAGTCGCAATCAATCCAAAGGATGAGAGATATGAACATCTTAAAGGGAAAAAAGTTCTTTTGCCTCTTATGAACAGAGAAATACCGGTGATCGAAGACCTTTATGTGGATAAAGATTTTGGAACGGGTGTCGTAAA
>CAYQMY010000191.1:2978-4284 GCA_964418735.1 uncultured Oscillospiraceae bacterium
GATCGTCGCGACGACCCGCCCCGAAACCATGATGGGCGATACGGGCGTCGCCGTGCACCCCGAGGACGAGCGCTATAAGCACCTGATTGGTAAGACAGTCATTCTTCCGCTTATGAATAGGGAGATACCCGTTATTGCGGACGAATATGTTGACAAGGACTTCGGAACCGGCTGCGTCAAAATGACGCCCTGCCACGACCCGAACGACTTCGAGGTCGGTCTGCGCCACAATCTTGAGCAGATTCTCGTGCTTGACGAGGACGCTAAGGTAAACAAGAACGGCGGCAAGTATGAGGGCCTGGACAGGTACGAGGCGAGAAAGCAGATTATTAAGGACTTAGAGGAATTAGGGCAGCTTGTAAAAATCGAGCCGCACAGCCACAATGTCGGCACCTGCTACCGTTGCAGCACAACCGTTGAGCCGCTCACCAGTCCCCAGTGGTTCGTAAAGATGGAGCCGCTTGCGAAGGAGGCTCTCGAGGTAGTCAGGGACGGAAGAATAAACTTCGTGCCCGACCGCTTTGTTAAGAACTATACAAACTGGATGGAAAACGCACACGACTGGTGTATTTCGCGTCAGCTTTGGTGGGGCCATCAGATACCGGCTTGGTACTGCTCAGACTGCGGACATATAACGGTCAGCAGAACAGACCCTGACAAATGCGAAAAGTGCGGCAGCACAAACATCAAGCGCGACGAGGATGTGCTAGACACCTGGTTCTCAAGCGCGCTTTGGCCGTTCTCGACTCTTGGCTGGCCGGACAAAACACCCGACCTTGAATACTTCTACCCGACCAGCGTTCTGGTTACGGGCTATGATATTATCTTCTTCTGGGTTGCTCGAATGATATTCTCGGGAATGGAGAACATGAAAGAGGTTCCTTTCAGAACCGTTCTTTTCCATGGTCTTATCCGCGACGACAAGGGCAGAAAGATGTCAAAATCCCTCGGAAACGGCGTCGATCCTATTGAGGTCATTGATACCTACGGCGCAGACGCTTTGCGCTTTAACATCATCACCGGCAACAGCCCAGGAAACGACATGCGCTATTATAATGAGCGCTGCGAGGCGATGCGCAACTTTGCGAACAAGATTTGGAACGCTTCACGCTTCGTGATGATGAACCTTACGATAGAGAAAAATGAGCTGCCTGAAAGACTTGAGCTTGAGGACAAGTGGATACTTTCAAAGCTCAACGAGCTTGCAAGAGAGGTCAACGAAAACCTTGAAAAATTCGAGCTCGGAATTGCCGCGAACAAGATTTACGACTTTATCTGGGACAGCTACTGCGACTGGTACATCGAG
>CAYQMY010000192.1:0-4260 GCA_964418735.1 uncultured Oscillospiraceae bacterium
TTGCAACAGCGGCGACATGCTGCTCGACAGACATGGAGTTGTCCTTTACAAACTCCTGCTGCATCAGGCAGTTTTCCTTGTAGTACTTGCTGACGCGGCCATCGACCATCTTGGCGATGATTGCATCGGGCTTGTTGGCGTTCTTAGGATCGTTCTTAGCCTGAATAAGCAGAATCTCTCTTTCCTTGTCGAGAGTGGACTGGTCAACCTGACTCTTATCGATGAAAGCGGGGTTAAGAGCAGCGATCTGCATTGCAAGATCCTTGCCGAGCTCAACAACCTTATCCTCAATGCCTGCAGATACTTCGAGATTTACCAGCACGCCGATTTTGCCGCCCGCATGGATATACGGAACGGAAATGCCGGTGTCAAAACGGGCAAAGCGGCGGATCTGGATATTTTCGCCGATAACCAGAACCATCTCCTGCAGCTGCTGAGCAACTGAAAGAGCTGTGTTTGTATACTTAACTTCCAAGAGAGCCGCAACGTCGGCGGGATTTGCCTTCGCGATTGTCTCGGCTACGCCCTTTACGAAATCAACGAACTTCTCGTTCTTGCCGACGAAGTCGGTTTCCGCGTTGACTTCAACAACAACGCCAACTCCATTGATTACTGCGGAGTAAGCTATTCCTTCGGCTGCTATACGGGAGGCCTTCTTCTGAGAAGCGGCAAGGCCCTTCTCTCTGAGCCACTCAACCGCTTTCTCCATGTCTCCGTCGGAGGCTGTGAGAGCCTTTTTACAATCCATCATGCCGACTCCGGTCATTTCACGGAGCGTCTGAACATCTTTAGCTGAAAATGCCATTATATATATCCTCCTCTATCGGTAGTAATTTAGTTTAGTCGCTTATTATTCAGCAGTGGCCTCTTCGGCGGGCTTTTCAGCCTGCTCGGCTTCTGCGGGAGTTGCGTCAACGCCCTGTCTGCCTTCGATTACGGCGTTAGCCATGGTCTGGGAAATAAGCTTAATTGCGCGGATAGCGTCGTCGTTGCCCGGGATGATGTAATCAATCTCATCGGGGTCGCAGTTGGTGTCGACGATAGCTACGATGGGGATGTTAAGCTTTCTTGCCTCAGCAATAGCGTTTCTCTCCTTGCGCGGGTCGATGATGAAGAGAGCGCCGGGGAGCTTCTTCATATCCTTAACGCCGCCGAGGTACTTTTCAAGCTTTGCAATCTCGTTGTTAAGCTTGATGACTTCCTTCTTAGGAAGCATATCAAAGGTGCCGTCCTCGCGCATCTTGCAAAGCTGTGCAAGACGGTCGATTCTTGTTCTCATGGTCTTAAAGTTGGTCAGCATTCCGCCGAGCCAGCGAGCGTTTACAAAGTACATACCTACGCGTTCAGCTTCTTCACGGATTGCGTCCTGAGCCTGCTTCTTTGTTCCGACGAAAAGGATGCTCTGTCCGTTTTCGGTGATCTGACGTACAAAGCTGTACGCATCCTCAAGCTTCTTTACTGTCTTCTGCAGGTCGATAATGTAGATGCCGTTGCGCTCCATATAGATATAGGGAGCCATTTTGGGGTTCCATCTTCTTGTCTGATGGCCGAAGTGTACGCCGGCCTCCAGAAGCTGTTTCATTGATACTACGTTTGCCATTAATTTTTTCCTCCTTTATAGTTCATAACCTCCGGGGCATTCATCCTCAGAGCCAACCTGTCGGCACAAGGCCCTTTGTCACTCCCCGTGTGTAATGCCTTGGTATTCTAGCACATTGTACCTGTTATTTCAAGTATTTTTTACTTCCGGCGACAAAAATATGAAAAAATATTTATACATTATCATATTGCAATATATAATAATGTAAAAAAAAATAACCTATTTTATTGTTTTACATTAGGAGCTAATATAAAAAAAACGGAAGGCCTGTCCGAAGCTTAATTTTGCAAATTCAAGCTCAGTTCTGCGCTGAGCAGGACATGCAGTCGCATACTATGCGCTTTTACTTGAACTTATGCTCCTTGCGGTGCTCGCCTCTTACCTCTGCCAAAATGACGTCGTCTCCTATTTTGACTATGCAGTCCCACGGGATAACATAATCGTCATCGTGCCCGAAAAGACCGAGGCATTTCCCCTGTCCGAACACAATTATAGCGCAAATACAGCCCGAGGGCACCTCTAGGAGAACATCGTCGACAAAGCCGAGTCTGTTGCCGTCGCACACATTTATAACTTCCTTACACCTTAAATCGGTTATTCTGCACTGCATTTTTCCTTCCCTCCCTGAATAACAAGCCTTTAAAATTCCGGCTAAGAACAGTATATTTTATGAACGGATTGTACTATGCATGAAAGACAGTTCTTTTTTAAAAGTCTTTCATCAAATTACAAAACATCTAAAAACAGGCTAATTATGGAAAAGCATTTGTTCACAGGAGACAATTTGATAAAAATTTATCGAATAGGAAAACAAAGTACAAAAGGGGCATAAAATTATCATAAAAATATTATATGATTATGTTATAATACCCCTAGGGGGGATAAAAAAACCCCGCAATTATGTGCTCAGGCGTTTTATTATCCGGCAGCCAAAAAATTTATAAACCCTTGCACAGAGAGGACATAGAGTATATGAATTTTACAACGATAGAGCAAATGGAACAGAATGCCCAAATTCTCAGAGAGCTCGCTGTAAAAGCCGGCGCCGAGACTTGGGAAGACAGGAAGAAGAATCAGACCCCTCAGTGTAAATTCGGAGAAGACGGCATTTGCTGCCGAATCTGCTCGATGGGTCCCTGCCGCATTACGCCCAAGGCATCAAGAGGTATCTGCGGAGCCGATGCCCACGCGATTGCCGGCAGAAACTACGTTCGCTTCATAGCGGGCGGCACAGCTGCGCATTCCGATCATGGCCGTGAGATTGCGCATGTTCTGCATGTTTCCTCGAAGGACGGAAATTATATTATCAAAGACGAAGCAAAGCTCCTTAACCTTGCAAAGGAATGGGGTGTAAAAACCGAGGGCCGTGACATCTATGATGTTGCGCATGAGGTTGCCGAAATCGGTCTTATGGAATACGGCAAGCCCTTTGGCACACTTCGCTTCCTTGACAGAGCTACAGAAGAGCGTCAGAAGCTTTGGGAAAAGCTCGAAATTTCTCCCCGCGCAATCGACCGCGAGATAGCCACAGTTATGCACATGTCCCACATGGGCTGTACTGCAGACGCTGAAGCGCTCGTAATGCAGGGCATGCGCACAGGCCTTAGCGACGGCTGGGGCGGCTCCATGATGGGAACCGAGTTTTCGGACATCCTGTTTGGAACACCTACCCCGACGGAAACCGAGGCTGACCTCGGCGTTCTTGAAAAGGACATGGTCAACATCATCATCCACGGACACGACCCTGCTATGTCGGAAATGGTAGTTGCTGCGTCTAATCAGTCAGACCTGATTGAGTACGCAAAATCCAAGGGTGCTCGCGGCATTAACATCGCAGGTCTCTGCTGCACAGCTAACGAAATCACAATGCGTCACGGCGTTAAGATGGCGGGTAACTTCCTCCAGCAGGAAGGCGCTATTCTCACTGGTGCAGTTGAGATGATCGTTGTCGACGTACAGTGCATCTTCCCCTCGCTCGGACCCCTTACAAAGTGCTTCCACACTAAGTTTATAACCACATCAGATATAACTAGAATACCCGGCTCAGAGTTTATTCGTTTCGACCCGATTAGGGCTCTGGATCAGGCACGCGATATCGTTAAGATGGCAATAGACAACTTCCAGAACAGAGGCAGCAATGTGTGCATCCCCTCGTCCAAGCAGAAGGCTGTTGTCGGCTACTCCTGCGAAGCGATTATCAAGCGCCTCGACACCGTTACAAACTCCCACATTGACCTCACCGGCACCTACAAGCCGCTGGTTGAGTGTCTTGAGTCCGGTGTTCTCCGCGGTGCCGTCGGTATCGTCGGCTGCAACAACCCGAAGGTCAGAACAGACTATTCCCACATCGAGATCATGAAGGAGCTGCTCAAAAACGATATCATTATCGTTGCTACCGGCTGCTCCGCTCAGGCCGCCGCCAAGGCAGGCCTTATGCAGAAGGAAGCAAAAGAGCTTTGCGGCGCTGGTCTTAAGAGAGTTTGTGAGCTCGCCGATATCCCGCCTGTACTTCACATGGGCTCCTGCGTTGATATCAGCCGTATTCTCCTTCTCGTAACAGGCATTTCCAAAGCTTGGAACGTACCTGTAGATAAGCTTCCGATAGTCGGCTGCGCTCCCGAGTGGATGAGTGAGAAGGCTGTTTCTATCGCAAACTACGT
>CAYQMY010000193.1:0-4240 GCA_964418735.1 uncultured Oscillospiraceae bacterium
GAGGCCTTTTGAAAAAATTCAATATCCTTTGGGTTTGAGGATGGGTTTCCCGCTTCAATATACGCTACACCAAATTCGTCTAATGCGTGAACAATGTTAAGCTTATCCTGAACGGAAAAAGAGATACCCTCGCCCTGAGCGCCGTCCCGCAGGATAGAATCAAATATTTCAAGTCGTTTCACTTTACTCACCTCGTTTCAATTATTATTTTTAGGCAACACCGCCGAGCCAAATCGTATTGCCATAGAGCTTGCTTTTACTTAGTATGAGAATACCGCTCCAGTGTCAGCAGACGTAACCATCTTGGAATAACGGTTAAGGTAGCCCTTTCTCTCCGGCTGTGGATAGAGCGTCATGGTGTTTTTGCGGCGCAGAAGCTCCTCGTCGTCGATAAGCAGGTCAAGACGATATTCGGGGATGTTGATTTCAATCATATCTCCCTCGCAGACGTAGGCGATAGGTCCGCCCCTCTGCGCCTCGGGTGAAACGTGGCCGACAGCCGCGCCCCTTGTCGCTCCGGAGAAGCGCCCGTCGGTAATCAGAGCGACTACCTTGTCAAGTCCCATTCCGGCAATAGCGGAGGTGGGAAGCAGCATTTCGCGCATTCCGGGGCCGCCCGCGGGGCCTTCGTTCCTGATAACCACCACGTCGCCGGGATTAATCGCTCCCGCATAAATGGCCTTAATAGCCAGCTCCTCGGACTCAAATACTCTTGCAGGGCCCTTGTGCTGCTGCATTTCAGGGGCTACCGCGCTGCGCTTGACGACAGAGCCGTTAGGCGCGAGGGAGCCGAACAGAATTGCAATTCCTCCGGACTTGGAGTAGGGATTGTCTATGCTTCTAATAACATTATTATCTAGTACACATACGCCCTCGAGATTTTCGCCGACAGTTCTGGCGGTGACGGTCATTGAGGTGCCGTCAAGAAGTCCTGCCTTCAAAAGCTCGCTCATAACCGCGTGTACGCCGCCCGCGGCGTGGAGATCCTGAACATGGTGAGGGCCAGCGGGGGAGAGCTTACAGAGGTTGGGCGTTTTTTCGCTTATCTCGTTTATTCTGCGAAGATTTATTTTGACTCCCGCTTCGTTTGCGATTGCGGTGAGGTGCAAAACCGAGTTCGTGGAGCAGCCGAGAGACATGTCGACGGTCAGGGCGTTATTAAATGCCTTTTCGGTCATAATGTCGAGCGGCTTAATATTTGCTTTCACCAGATTAAGAATCTGGGTACCTGCAGCTTTAGCGAGCCTTATACGGGCGGCGTAGACTGCGGGAATAGTGCCGTTTCCGGAAAGCGCCATGCCGAGAGCCTCGGTCAGACAGTTCATGGAGTTAGCCGTGAACATTCCGGAGCAGGAGCCGCAGCCCGGGCAGGCATTATCCTCGTAATAGGAAAGCTCCGACTCATCCATCGTGCCTGCTTTACAGGAACCGACGGCTTCAAACACGGTGTTTAAATCCATATACTTGCCATTTTTGCCCTCGAGCGAGAGCATAGGGCCGCCTGATACGAAAATGGAAGGTATGTTCAGCCTTGCGGCAGCCATCAGCATTCCGGGCACGATTTTGTCGCAGTTCGGGATGAACACCAGACCGTCGAAGCTGTGAGCCATAGCCATGCACTCTACGCTGTCTGCTATAAGCTCGCGGCTCGCGAGAGAGAACTTCATGCCCTCGTGTCCCATCGCTATGCCGTCACAGATTCCGATTGTATTGAACTCAATCGGAGTGCCGCCGGCGGCAAGGACTCCGTCCTTTACCGCTCTGGCAATCTGATTTAAGTGCATATGGCCGGGAACAATCTCGTTGAAGGAGTTAACGATTCCGATTAGCGGCTTTTTCAGCTGCTCGTCGGTGTAGCCCATGCCCTTGAAAAGTGAGCGGTGCGGTGCGCGTTCAACTCCGCTTAAAACATTGTCACTTCTCATCATTGCCTCACTTCTTCTGCCAGCTCATCTTCTCCCTGAGCTCCTTGCCGACTGCTTCTACCTGATGCTCGGACTGGATTCTTCTCATGGCATTGAAGTGCGGGCGGTTTGCCTGATTTTCAAGGATCCAGTTGCGGGCGAAGGTGCCGTCCTGAATCTCGGTGAGAACCTTCTTCATTTCCTTCTTAGTTTCGTCTGTGATTAGGCGGTCGCCGGTGACATAGTCGCCGTATTCAGCGGTGTCGCTTATTGAATAGCGCATGAACGAAAGTCCGCCGGAAACGACGAGGTCGATGATGAGCTTCATCTCGTGAATGCACTCAAAGTATGCGCTCTCCGGCTGATAGCCGGCTTCAACAAGAGTTTCAAAGCCTGCCTTCATCAGAGCGGTAACGCCGCCGCAGAGAACTGCCTGCTCACCGAACAGATCGGTCTCGGTCTCCTCCTTAAAGGTGGTCTCAAGTACGCCTGCGCGAGCGCCGCCGATTCCGAGAGCATAGGCGAGGGCTGTGTTCTTTGCGTTTCCGCTAGCGTCCTTATATACTGCGATAAGGCAGGGAACGCCGCGTCCCTCTTGGAACTGGCTTCTAACTGTGTGGCCGGGGCCCTTAGGAGCAATCATGATAACATCAACGCCTTCGGGCGGAACAATCTGGCCGTAGTGGATGTTAAAGCCGTGCGCGAAGGCAAGTGTGCTGCCATTTTTGAGGTTCGGAGCGATGCAGCTGCGGTAGAGCTGAGCCTGCTTCTCGTCGTTAATGAGAATAATGATGACGTCCGCTGCCTTTGTAGCGTCTGCTGCGGTCATAACCTTAAGACCGGCTGCCTCAGCCTTGGCCCAGGAGGGGGAGCCCTCATATAAACCTACAACAACATTAACTCCGCTTTCGTGGAGATTGAGCGCGTGCGCGTGTCCCTGACTGCCGTATCCGATTACAGCTACCGTTTTCCCCTTTAGATTATTCAGGTCACAATCCTTCTCATAGTACATCTTAGCCATTTTACATCTTCTCCTTTAAATTTTTGTTTAGTATATATTCGCCTCTGCCTATAGCCGATACTCCGGTGCGGCAAAGCTCCGTGATACCATAGGGTTCGAGGAAATCGATAAAAGCGTTGACCTTTGAGGTCTGTCCGGTAAGCTCGAGAGTGGCGGTGTTGGAGGTAAGGTCAATGACCTTGGCTCTGAAAACCGCGATGGCCTGCATAAGCTCCGTAAGCTCGCCCTTTTCAAATCTGACCTTTGCCATCATCAGCTCACGGACGACTGTGTTTTCTATATCCATAAGCTCAACAGTGATAACGTCGTGCAGCTTCATCAGCTGCTTTACAATCTGCTCCTTGGTGTGCTCGTCACCCTTAGCCGAAATAGTGATGCGAGAAATCTCAGGGTTTTCGGTTTCGCCAACTGAAAGGCTGTCGATGTTGAAGGCTCTTCTTGAAAAAAGACTTGAGACCCTCGTGAGCACGCCGGCTTCATTATTTACCAAAATGGAAAGTATGAATTTCATGTTTTGCATCGTCTCAGTCCTCCAAGATAATATCGTTTATTGTTCCTCCGGGCGGGATAAACGGCAGAACCATCTCGTCCTGACCGATTTTCACATCGATGATAACGGGACCTTCAGAAGCAAAGGCCTTTTCAAGTGTCGCATTAAGCTCACTGACTTCGTTAACACGGTAACCCTTAGCTCCAAACGCTTCGGCCAGCTTAACATAATCGGTTTTTCTATTTAAAATAGTATTGGAATAGCGTTTTTCAAAGAAAAGTGTTTGCCATTGACGAACCATCCCTAGTACACCGTTATTCATAAGGACGATGACAATAGGCAGGTTATTTGTTACGGCTGTTGCCACCTCGTTCATGTTCATGTGGAAGCTGCCATCGCCGGTGAAAAGTACGGTACGTTTTTTACCCTTTCCAATGCATGAGCCCATCGCAGCGCCCATTCCGAAGCCCATTGTGCCAAGGCCGCCCGAGGTGATAAAGGTCTTTGGATTTCCGATCTTGTAGTAAAGGCAGGCCCACATCTGATGCTGACCAACGTCTGTAGCCACAATGTCGTCGTCATTCATAAATTTTCTAACGGCTTCTATCACAGTCTTGGGTGTTAGTTTGTCACTTGAGGATGAAGGATTATTTTTTGGGCTGCTTTTTATTGAATCTACTTCCTTTTCCCATTCGGGGCGTGTCATCTCGGGAAGAAGTGCGTTCATCTTGTTAAGGACATCCTTTACATCACCGACCACAGACAAATAAGCCGGAATATTCTTACCTATCTCCGCAGGGTCAATGTCGATATGAAGGAACTTCT
>CAYQMY010000194.1:0-4192 GCA_964418735.1 uncultured Oscillospiraceae bacterium
TCATTGCCGCTGCACTGCTTGTTACGATTGTAACTGTTTTAGCAAAAAGCCCGGTAATTTTCGGAATATTGCACTTTCTCGGAGTTTGCATGATTCTTTACGGACTCACCCAGAAGATATGGGAGAAATACAAGGGACTGGCAATGCCGATAATCTGCATTGCCATGACAGTGACAACCGCTTTTGTTTTAAAAGCCGTAAATCCTGTTCAGGTGAGCTGGCTTTGGATAATAGGTCTTTGGAACCAGCAGTTCTTCTCAGCGGATTATTTCCCGATATTTCCGTGGATATTTGTGTTTTTGCTTGGAGTATGGCTTGGCGGTATTATAAAGGAAAAGCGCCTGCCGGAATGGTTTTACAGCGCAAATCCGCGCCTATTATCTTTTGTTGGCCGAAAAGCGTTTATAATATATCTGCTGCATCAGCCTGTAATTCTGGGCGCTGTCATGCTGATTAAGCAGATAATAGATTAGGAATCATGAACGCTTGACAGCGGCAATTCACAGTGATATAATCCAGACAATTTAATAAACAAGCGATGAAGGGAATTGAACGATCAAGCAGACCTCAGAGAGAAGGCGTCACGGCTGAAAGCGCCCTCGGTTACTGCGATTATTCTGACCATCCCCGAGCTGCCCTCTGAAAGTCTTTTCAAGTAGGACGGGACGTAGGCCGTGCGTTAAACGGACTTGAGCGGCGGTGCGTTTGTACCGCAAGCAGGGTGGAACCATGGGATTTTATCTCACCCCTGATAATTATCAGGGGTGAGTTTTGTTTTGCCCCTAGCTAAGGAGGAAAAGAAAATGGCAAAAGTTACACTGAAAGACGGCTCGATTATCGAGGTGCAAAACGGTACCCCCGCGTTCGAGGTCGTAAAGGGCATATCCGAAGGTCTTGCCCGCGCTTCAATGGCGGTAGGTCTAAACGGAAAGGTTTGCGAGCTCTCTACACTTATAAACGAGGATTGCAGCCTTATCGTATACACCTTTGACGATCAGGAAGGGAAGGACACACTCAGGCATACTGCCTCACATATTCTCGCGCAGGCGGTAAAGCGTCTTTATCCAGACGCAAAGCTCGCAATAGGCCCCTCTATAAAGGACGGCTTCTACTACGACTTTGACAGTGAGATTCCCTTTACACCCGAGGTGCTGAAAAAGATCGAAGACGAAATGAAAAAAATCGTTAAGGAGGATGTAAAGCTTGAACGCTTTACACTCTCCAGACCTGAAGCAATTGCTCTGATGGAAAGCAGAAATGAGCCCTACAAGGTTGAGCTCATTAGAGACCTTCCCGAGGACGCCGAGCTGAGCTTTTACAAGCAGGGCGACTTTGTCGATCTCTGCGCCGGACCTCATGTTTCTTCTACAGGCAAGGTGAAAGCGTTTAAGCTCACTTCCTGCACCGGTGCTTACTGGCGCGGCGATTCCAAGAATAAGATGCTGCAGCGCGTTTACGGCACCGCCTTCACGAAAAATGCCGATCTTGAGGCGTATCTCGCCGCCGTTGAAGAGGCGAAAAAGCGCGATCACAATAAAATTGGCCGCGAAATGGAGTATTTTACGACTGTCGATATAATAGGACAGGGTCTGCCGATAATGCTGCCGAAGGGCGCAAGAGTTATGCAGCTTCTGCAGCGCTTCGTAGAGGACACAGAGCAGAAGCGCGGCTATCTTCTCACAAAGACCCCGCTTATGGCGAAGAGCGACCTTTACAAGATTTCCGGTCACTGGGATCACTATAAGGAAGGCATGTTCGTAATGGGCGACGAGTCCGACCCTAAGGCTGAGGTATTTGCACTTCGTCCCATGACCTGCCCCTTCCAATATCAGGTTTTCTTAAACCGCATGCGCTCCTACAGAGACTTGCCGATGAGGCTTGGAGAAACCTCCACGCTTTTCAGAAATGAGGACTCGGGCGAAATGCACGGCCTTATCCGTGTGCGCCAGTTTACGATTTCCGAAGGACACCTTATCCTTCGACCGGAACAGCTTGAGGACGAATTCAAGGGCTGCCTTGAGCTTGCGAAGTACATGCTTGAAACTCTCGGTCTTGACGAGGACGTTAGCTACCGCTTCTCGCAGTGGGACCCCGAGGACAAGGGCAAGTATATCGGTACTCCCGAGCAGTGGGCCGAGGCTCAGGGCGTCATGGAGAAGATTCTGAACCATCTTGAGGTGCCCTACAAAATCGGTATCGGCGAGGCGGCCTTCTACGGACCGAAGCTCGATATCCAGATTAAAAACGTTCATGGCAAGGAAGATACGCTCATTACAATACAGATTGACCAGATGCTTGCGGAGATGTTCGGCATGGAGTATGTGGACGTAGACGGTCAGAAGCGCAGACCCTATATAATCCACAGAACCTCACTCGGCTGCTATGAGCGCACGCTGGCTCTTCTCCTTGAAAAGTACGCAGGTGCTCTGCCTTGCTGGCTTATGCCGACTCAGGCTGTCGTAATGCCGATTACAGACCGCACTGCGGACTACGCAAACGATATCGCGAAAAAGCTAGAAGATGCCGGTATTCGTGTTGAAACAGACCACCGCAACGAAAAGATAGGCTATAAGATTCGCGAAGCGCAGCTTGAAAAAGTGCCTTATATGCTCGTTATCGGCGATAAGGAGGCGGAAGCTGGAGTTGTCGCGGTGCGTTCGCGCTCGGCAGGAGACCTCGGTACCATGTCATTTGAAGAATTCCTAGCAAAAATTACTGTTGAAGTAGCTACAAGAGCAAGATAGTAAATTTTAACAGCATAAGTAGATTAGCTCCTTCGTAAAATATAGGGTACAAAGCTCACGAATTGTACAAGCCTATATATACGAAGGAGTTTCCATATGAAGAGCAGAAAAAAACTTATTTTGGCCTTGGTTGTTGTTTTTGCGGTGAATATTTTCATTATTTCCATTGCTCAGATGTCAAAAAAGGCAAGCGCACAGACATACAGCTGGGGTTCCAGCGGTTCCGTCGTTCGTGAAATCCAGAGCAGACTCGGCGACTGGGGCTATTATGACGGAAGCGTTGACGGTATATACGGTAATCTGACATACAACGCGGTAAGATACTTTCAAAGAACAAACGGCCTGAGCGTTGACGGAGTTTGCGGCCCGCAGACCTTGGCCGCAATGGGTATTTCGTCTGGGGGCAATTCCTCGACTGCCTATGGAAATGATATTAACCTCCTTGCCCGACTAATATCCGCGGAGTCGAGGGGGGAGCCCTATGTCGGACAAGTTGCGGTAGGAGCAGTAGTGCTCAACCGTATGGAACATCCCTCGTTTCCCAACTCAATGTCGGGAGTCATTTATCAAAACGGTGCCTTTACCTGTCTTGACGACGGAGAGTTCTATAAGCCGGTTGTTGACAGCGCGTACAGGGCGGCCAAAGATGCATTGAACGGCTGGGACCCTTCAGGTGGAGCGATATATTACTTCAATCCCCATACCGCCACAAGCGCGTGGATATGGTCAAGACCGCTTTTGCTTGAAATAGGGAAGCACAGGTTCTGCTCTTGATATTTCTCTAGGGGGTATCCAATACCCCCTAGATACGCGGCTTAAGCCGCGATACCCCCGGTCGCGCACGATTTGCGCGGGCTGTGGTATTTTTCCGAGAAATGAATTCCCGGAAAAATGATTAATATTATCCTGCGAGGGGAGTAATAATGTTAAAGTGCCGGGGTTATTACCCCGGCACTTTTTGACTAGAAATGTTTTAGTCGGTGCGTATTTCAAGCTCACGGAGCTTTACGCTGTTTTTGTAGATTTTTATTAGGTGCAGAACATCGCTTTCAAGCGGACCGAACACGAAGTAGCCAGCCTTATCCGTGAAAACTCTGAAAATAAGCTCCTCTTTATCCGGCGATGTCCGGAATAGGAGCACCAGAGCGTTCTCGACGGGCTTATCGTCCTTATCCAGAACCGTTCCGCATATCGCAGTTCGGTTATCAAGCTCAGTATGTACTATTGTCTCAATCTGCTCTCCCGGGGAGGGCTTAAAATAAAACTTTGCATAGCCGGTCATAGCAATTCTCCGTTTACCAGTGATTACAGTACATTATAGTTTCAAGAGGTCTCTGTGTGCTTGACAAGCAAGGGGAAATTATATAAAATACTCTAATAGTTGGCGGTCAAGCCGTCTTATGAAAGGGTTGAAAGAAGTGGCAAAAGAGAAAAAGCAGGTCGAGCAG
>CAYQMY010000195.1:0-2571 GCA_964418735.1 uncultured Oscillospiraceae bacterium
TAAAGTCCAGAGACAGAGTCGTGAAGAAGACTGAAAAGAACGGTCTTTACGAAGCTATGGACGTTGCCTCGGTGTGGCTGGACAGAGCTCTTAACACAAAAGCATAAACACAAAAGTATAAGCACAAAAGCATAACTTATAACGGCGTCAGCTTAAGGCTGACGCCGTTCAGTCTATCAGCAAACTCCCTAGCAGGGAAAATTTAATCATTTTTCCGTGAATTCACTTCTCGGAAAAATACCACCGCCCGCGCATATCGTGCGCGACCGGGGGTATCGCGGCCCAGGCCGCGTATCTAGGTAACCACTGATTAATCCGACATTACCATCTTGGCGGGTCTAGCACCCCCACTCATCGTTAAAAAAGCTTGAAATAAAGCAATTATTCCTGCGCTTTTTTGCCTCGATTGAGGATGCTATCCCCACCAATCCGGCAACGCCGGATTAATCAGTGGTTACCTAGGGGGAATTGGATTCCCCCTAGAAGCTTGTCGAAAACACTTTTTCGACAAGCTCAACGGCGTCAGCTTAAGGCTGACGCCGTTTTTTTATAGATGTAAATAAAAATTGTCGATTTTACATGGATTTAACAATTCTCCGCTTTTGGATTTTACACTGTATATTTATTATGAAATTGTGAAAAACAAAAGTAATGTTTTAAAGGAGAATTATAATGAAAAAGTTAATTGCACTCGCACTTGCGTTATGTACGCTTGTAATGGTTTTTGCCGGATGCGGCAGCAAGCCCGCCAGCTCCACCCCAGGCAGCAGCTCCACCCCAGCCGGCAGCAGCAAGAATGACGAAATCACCGTAATTTCCCGTGAGGACGGTTCCGGAACACGCGGAGCATTTATTGAGCTTTTCGGCGTTGAGGAAAAAGATTCCTCCGGAAAAAAGATAGACAAGACTGTTGCTACAGCGGACATCACAAACAGCACCTCCGTAATGATGACAAGTGTAGCGCAGAACAAGGCCGCCATCGGATACATTTCACTCGGCTCCCTCAACAGCACCGTTAAGGCTCTGAAGATTGACGGCGCAGCCGCAACCGTGGCCAACATTAAGAGCGGTACCTACAAAATCTCCCGTCCCTTCAACATCGCGACAAAGGCCACCGTTTCGGCTGTAGCTCAGGATTTCATAAACTACATCCTCTCCTCCGACGGTCAGGCGATTGTTGAGAAAAGCGGCTATATCTCGGCCTCAACGGCGGGAGCATACAGCGGCACCAAGTCCTCCGGCAAAATTGTTGTCGCAGGCTCCTCCTCGGTAAGCCCCGTCATGGAAAAGCTAAAGGAAGCCTACCTGAAGGTCAACACCAACGCTACAATAGAAATCCAGACCAGCGACTCCACAACCGGCGTAACCAGCGCAACCAAAGGCATCTGTGATATCGGAATGGCTTCCCGCGAGCTTAAAAGCAGCGAACTCGATGCCGGAATCAAAGGCACCAAGATCGCACTTGACGGAATCGCAGTAATCGTAAACACCAGCAGCAAGGTCGAAGGCATGACAAGCGAGCAGGTAAAGAAAATCTACACCGGCGCGATAACAAAGTGGTCGCAGATATAATTCCCCTCCCATAAATCTATAGCCCCGTTTTAAACGGGGCTATAGGACTACTTCCTGATACCTTTACTCCTTGAACTAATCAAAAAGGAATGGTCATATATATGTCTAAATACAAAGAAAAGCTGATGCGGCTTGTATTTCTGGCCGCCGCCTGTGTTTCGATACTTGCCGTCGCGCTTATTTGTATCTTTATTTTTGCAAACGGCATCCCCGCAATGCAGAAAATCGGAATCTTCGGCTTTCTGTCAGGTACAAATTGGCGCCCCTTCAACGATATTTACGGAATTTTACCGATGATAATCGGCAGCATTTACGTCACCGCCGGAGCGCTGATATTCGGCGTGCCCATAGGGATATTGACAGCCGTTTTTATGGCGCGCTTTTGCCCCAAAGGGCTTTACAAGATACTTAAGCCGGCTATCGACCTTCTCGCGGGAATCCCCTCTGTCGTTTACGGCTTTTTCGGTCTTATGGTCATTGTTCCCGCGATAAGCTTCCTGTTCGGCGGAAGCGGAAAAAGCCTTCTCGCCGCGAGCATCGTTCTTGGCATAATGATACTGCCGACAATAATAGGTGTCAGCGAGTCCGCCATACGCGCCGTGCCGGAGAGCTATTACGAGGGTTCACTGGCTCTTGGCGCAAGCCATGAGCGAAGTGTATTCTTCGCGGTTTTCCCAGCCGCGGGCTCCGGTGTTTTGGCTGGTGTTATTCTTGGCGTCGGCCGCGCGATCGGAGAAACAATGGCCGTTATCATGGTCGCGGGAAATCAGGCAATCATCCCAACCGGCATTACCAAGGGCCTGCGCACCCTGACGGCGAACATAGTGCTCGAGATGGGCTACGCGACTGACCTGCACCGCGGAGCGCTGGTAGCTACCGCCGTGGTTCTGTTCGTCTTTATTCTTATAATAAACCTGGCCTTCTCACTCGTAAAAAGGAGGTCTGAGGTATGAATAAATCCAAAGTACAGTCTGCTCTTCTTAAGACCGCAGTTTATAT
>CAYQMY010000195.1:2671-4152 GCA_964418735.1 uncultured Oscillospiraceae bacterium
GAGGTATGAATAAATCCAAAGTACAGTCTGCTCTTCTTAAGACCGCAGTTTATATTGCCGCGGCACTCACCGCAATTATTATAGTATTTATTATTGTTTACATTTTAATTAAAGGCGTGCCCAATCTCTCGCTCAGCCTTTTCAGCTTTGAATACAACTCCACTAATGTTTCGCTCTTTCCCGCTCTTGTAAACACCGTGACGATGACTGTTCTTTCGCTGCTTAGCGCCGCCCCCCTCGGCATCTTCTCCGCGATTTATCTTGTCGAGTACGCCAAGCGCGGCAACAAGCTCGTCGGCCTTATCCGCATAACCTCCGAAACGCTGTCGGGTATTCCCTCGATAGTTTACGGCCTTTTCGGCTTCCTCTTTTTCGTAACGGCCTTCGGCTGGGGCTATTCTCTTCTCGCCGGCGTATTCACGCTGGGAATTATGATTCTCCCCCTCATAATCCGAACCACCGAGGAGGCCTTGAAGGCGGTGCCCGACACCTTCCGAGAAGGCAGCTTCGGCCTCGGCGCGGGTAAGGTTCGAACGGTTTTCAGAATAGTTCTGCCGAGCTCTATTCCCGGCATACTTGCCGGAATCATACTTTCCATAGGCCGCATAGTCGGAGAAACCGCCGCTCTCATATATACGGCAGGCACGGTTGCTCAGATCCCCCCCAATCTTCTTTCGTCCGGACGAACTCTCTCAGTTCACATGTACGCTCTCTGGGCCGAGGGAATAAATACAAAGCAGTCCTACGCCACGGCGGTAATTCTTCTTATCATTGTTGTCGGGCTGAACGCTCTATCATCCGTTATTGCAAAAAAACTTACAAGAGGTTAAGTACGAAACAAGTTTCGAACTTATATATTTAAACTTCGTGTTGCTCGCCCAAAGGGCAACCGCAACACATGCACAATTTATGGCCATTCCTTTTCATGGTCATTTTGTGCCGCAGCAAATTCGAAAGGAACGGTCATAACCTATGGAAAAAATATTAATTGAAAATCTAGCCCTTTATTACGGTGACTTTCAGGCTCTTAAGGGCGTCAATATGAAAATACCGAAAAATGAGATAACCTCCTTTATCGGCCCCTCGGGCTGCGGAAAGTCCACCCTGCTCAAATCCATCAACCGCATGAACGATCTTGTAGAGGGCTGCCGCATTGACGGCAACATATATCTTGACGGCGAGGACGTATACGGCAAAATGGACGTAAACCTCCTGCGCAAGAGAGTCGGAATGGTCTTTCAAAAGCCCAACCCCTTTCCTATGACCGTTTACGACAACATCGCCTACGGCCCGAGGACCCACGGCATACGCTCGAAGGCAAAGCTTGACGATATTGTCGAGCGCTCTCTAACAGACGCCGCAATCTGGGGCGAGGTAAAGGACAGACTGAAAAAAAGCGCTCTCGGCCTTTCAGGAGGTCAGCAGCAGCGGCTTTGTATCGCGCGCGCTCTCGCCGTAGAACCGGAGGTGTTGCTGATGGA
>CAYQMY010000196.1:0-4146 GCA_964418735.1 uncultured Oscillospiraceae bacterium
GTGTCGTAATCTACGCCGCCGATACGCCAGACGAGAGCTGTTGTGCAGGCCCTTGTGATTTTGTCGGCCATGCTCTCGTAGGGGGCGCCGGCTTGTGAGAAGATGTCGCCGTCGCCAGTTGCGTCGATTACGATTTTTCCGAAGATGGCTTTGCGTCCCTCTTTGCTCTCATAAATAATTCCCTTGATTGTATTGCCTTCCATAATGGGTCTTGTGCCCCAGCTGTGATACTGCACACGGATAGCGTCCTTGTGCTCGAGAAGCATTTTGTCCATCTCGATTTTCAGCTGGTTGGGCTCAAAGTAAACTGCGCGCACAAGGCAGGCGGGCTTAGCTCCGCCGAAGCCGCCGCGGCTGACGCAGTCGTGGATGGCCTTCCAGGAGTATGTAAGAGCCGCATCTGTGGAGCCGATCTTGTCGAGAGAGGGAGCCCTGACCGCTCCGGGAATCCTTTCAAGGCGCGTAAACCATTCTTCCTGTATTCCGCGTACGAAGGACTTGTTATACCATGAAAGGTTGGGCACCATGATAACATAGCCGCCTGTGGCGTCGCCGCCCATGTAGCCGTAACGCTCCATAAGGACTATGTTTTTCGCGCCTGCCCGCGCTGCTGCGATTGCCGCGGAATGACCTGCGGCACCGCCGCCTACGATTAGAATGTCACATTCGTCCTGAACTGGGATTTCGCATCCCGGCTCGCGATAGGTTTTGTTCATAAATGATTCTCCTTTTAGCTGATTGCGCAATTATAATTAGAATATGTAACCGAACACTATGCACAGCACACTGGTGAGTACCATGAAAAGAATGGTGGTTACGACGCCCTTGGTCCATATAAATTTCTGAGTCATTTCCTCGCGTCCGAGCATAATAGGTGCATAAGCGATAGCTCCGTTTGTGATAAAAGCGCACATGCTGGAGAGGATTGTCGCGGTGCCGAGAATTGTTGCATTTCCTGCGCCGGCCTTCTGCAGAGTGATAGCTAGGGGTATACAGATTGCGTTGATCGTAAAGCTGACCGGCATGCCGTTTGTGAAGTTGGTAAAGACTGTCGATACAGTTACGCACAGGATAACGAGAATCGGCCAGCTTGCGTTGTTGAGAATGGGGCCAAGGCCGTTTGCGATGGCGGTCTTGATTCCGAGGTCGTCAGATGCGATAGCGCCGCCGGCGATGGTGAAGCAGCCTGCAACAGCAACTATACCCCACATTGTCTTTGACTGCAGGAGCTTAACGCCGTCAATAAAGGGCTTGCCGCTCTTGTCACGCATTACGCAAAGGATGGCGTACAGAACAATCCAAATCCAGGTTGAACCGATTTTGTTGTAGAAGGTCGTGACAGGGGATTTGGCGGGCAGAACCATGCTGACGAGCAGGAATACGATACCGAAGATCAAAAAGCCGAGAAGGGTTTTCTGCTTGCCTGTAAGCTTGAGGTCTTCAGCTTTGAAGCCCATTTTTTCTACATCGAAGGACTTGAGCGGTGTAAGGTCGGTTTTCCAGACGAATTTGATAAACAGCGCGTAGGCTATTATTAACACCAAAACGGACAGGGTAGCGACAATCAGGTAAACTGTGTTGTCAAATGCAAGTCCGCCGGATTTCATAATTCCGCCTATGATAGCGATGGAGGAAAGGTGAACGCCTTTGAAAGGCAGAACGTATGCGCCCATTGTTGCTATATAGACGCCGAGCAGGAGCTGGCGCTTAAGGTCGCTCTTCTTGTCGATGCCGCACATCTCGCAGATACCGTCAAGAATGGGGTACCAAAGAAGCAGCATAGTGGTGGGGCTGCTGACAAGAGCTGAGCAAACAAGAACGGTCAAAAATAGACCCATTATAAGTCTCATTGGGTGGCCCTTCAGCGCTTTAATCTTAAGGACCTTTCTGCCGAGAACGTTGACTGCGCCGGATTCTGTAACAGCTCCCGTAAGAGCCATAACCCAGATGATCTGCTAGATAACGGTGTTGCCGAACCAAGTTGACAGCATGGCTGCCGGTGTAAGATAGCCGCACATAACCATTCCGAAGAGACCGAATACGGCGGGCCAGAAGACTTCGTTGGTGGTGATTGTGGCAATCAGAACGCCGAAGAATACACCGAGTATTCCCATTCCTACCGGCTTGATTCCTGCGAACGGGGGTACAATTTCTCCGAAGAGGAAGATGAAGCAAAGTGAGATTAATACCCAAAGGTAATGCTTGGCATTGCTTTTTCTTGCGATTGCGGATTCTGGCATGAATAGATTCTCCTTCTGTCTTTTTTACTATTTGTCGCTTTTGTATAGAGTGCGTCGATAGTATTAGCGGTGCGAAATAATCCTAAGGCAACACCGCACAATTCTAAGTACGCGCTTGCTTGAATCTTTTCCGCCAAATTTTTCGAAAATGCTCGGCAATACACAAAGTATTTCCTACGATTTTTTGCCGATAAACTTTCTTCGGACCCTGCTCAGCAACTATTCAAGCATAACTATACCTTGGGAAGCGTCACACGTAAAGCACGGAATTCAGCCACGCCGTTGCATTATTGCTACATTTTTGCCGAAAATGAGCGCTAAACTCCGAACTAAATATCAATTTTGCTGCATCGTGTTTCCGGAGAACAATGAAAAAACCCTGCGGTTGACGCATTTTAAGGGCTGTGGTATTATTACTGCAGCTACATTGCTCATTGCGTTTTAGCACAGTCAATTATAATGAGATTTACAATATTTACATATAAAGGAGCTGCGAAATGGGAAAAAAACAGCTAACTTTGCTGTTCGGCGGAGATATCAGCGTAGGGGAGAATTCCGCCCGTTACTTTGAGGGTGTGAACAGTTTGCTGGACAGTGCGGATGTTAGAATGGCTCAGCTTGAGGAGCCTTTCGTCAGCGAGGTAACGGACTTTGCAGGTCCAAACCGTACGACAGCCGTGCTCAGCCCGATGATAGGCCGAATGGACCTTCTTACTCTCGCGGGAAATCATTTTTATGATTTCGGTGAGCGAGGCGTCACGGACACCGTTGACTGGTGCGAAAAAAACGGAATCGTCTGCTGCGGCGGGGGAGTAAATATCGAGGAGGCGGACAAGCCTGGCTTCTTTGAAAAGGACGGGGTTAGGTTCGGCGTTCTAGCTTACAACGCGCAGGGTCCGAAGACTTCCTTTGCCGATGCCGACAAGGCCGGTACGGCTTTTGTGAATTTTACCCGCGCGTATATACCGCTCAGCCAGCTTGAGCAGAAGAGAACCAGACTTGAAAACGATGTTTGGGAGCTGAAGAAGCCCGTTCATATCGACGAGGATTGCATGGCTTATAACTTTATAGACGAGGAAAGCTATAAAAAAATCGCAGCTCAGATTTCCGAGGCGAAAAAGCAGTGCGACGTACTGATTGTCTATTTCCATAAGGGCTATGTTCACAAGCCCGTTACTCTAGCGCCCTATGAAAGCCTGCTTTCACGCATGGCGATTGACTGCGGAGCGGACGCTGTTATGGCGTCTCATTCCCATGTGCTCCACGGTATAGAGATGTACAAGGGCAAGGCGATCTACCACGGGCTCAACAACTTTGTAATGTGGGTTCCCCACCTGTCGCCGAACTTCAAGGGCAAGGTGTTCGATACAAAGGACAGCGCCAACGAGGAGTGGATAAAGGCAAGGGTAGAGCGCTTCGGCTTCGTGCCTGATCCCGAGTATCTGACTTACCCCTTCCACCCCGATTCTGTTTACTGCATAGTCGCAAAGCTGATAATTGAGGATGGCAAGGTAGTTTCTTACCGCTACGTTCCGATGAAGGTAGAGAAGAACGGCGTGCCCTATGTTCACGGGCAGACCGAGATAGGTCAGGAAGTTTTTGATTACGTAGAGAAAATCACGAGAGACGCCGGACTGAATGCCTCGTTCAAATGGGACGGCGACGAAGTAATTATTTATTAAAAAGAACGGCGGAGTTTCTTTGAAGAAACTCCGCCTAAACTATATACTTTGGTCAATGGCTGTAACCCCTCGTAGGGAAATTATAATTGATTTTTCCGGGAATTTACTTCTCGGAAAAATCCCTTTGCCCGCGCAAATCGTGCGCGACCGGGGGTATCGAGCCGTAAGGCTCGTATCTAGGGGGTATTGGATATCCCCTAGACTTTTTAATAATTGTCGAAGTG
>CAYQMY010000197.1:0-4139 GCA_964418735.1 uncultured Oscillospiraceae bacterium
GCCTCGCCTATAAACTGATTGCCGGGAAGCGCCGCTTTGAGCTTCATAATGCACTTTTCGGCTCCGCCACCCCTGTGGCAGGCGAAGAGAGCTATCCTTTTGCCCTTAATTTTGTAGCTGCTCACAAAGCTCTTTATAGCCGGCACGAAGGAACTTGCCCAGATGGGCGTACCGATTACAATCGTGTCGTAAGGGCTCAGATCAATGCTGGAGTTGGTAAGCATCGGCTTTTGTCCGAACATGACGCTCATACCTCCCAAAAAGTACTTGAAAAAGCCGTCCGCCGGATACTTCTTGTCGGTTTTGAGCTCGATAATATCGGCGCTAAGGGTTTCGGCGATCTTGCCCGAAATTAGTTTTGTGTTGCCGTCCAGAGAGTAAAATACGACAAGGGTTTTCATGACCATTCTCCTTTAAAAATGTTCTTGATTTATAATATCAGCGCTGCTGCCTGTATATTCCAAAGCTTATCGCTTTTTGAGGGCAGCTGTCAACACATTCGAGGCAGTTTATGCACTCAGTCGAATCCACTTTTCCGGACTTCACCATTTCGCCAATATTTAGCCCCATGGGACAATTTTTGTTGCACTTTCCGCAGGAAACGCAGTCCTCTGGCTTGGCTTTAAGCCTGAACCTAGGAATGTGCAGAATATCCGCCAGCTTTTCGCCAATAACCATGAACGGAGCCATCCAGCAAAGGCTATGGCACATGCCGCGCCTGCCTGTAAGAAGCGTGAAAAAATAGATTACAGACATAACTATAGCGTAAATTATTATGTAATGCAGGTCTATTTCAAACAGATACCAGAAATTAGACTTGAGCGGGCCCTTTTGAGTCCACAAAAACACGATGAAGGAAAACCACACAATCCAGATCAGGTATTTTAAAAGGTTTTTCCACCTGCCGTTCCATCGGCGGCTGTTTGCGGCACAAACATAGTCCTGCACTGCCCCTCCGGGGCAAAGCCAGCCGCAGAACAGGCGGCTTCCTACAATCGAAAACAGCAGCATCAGGCCGAAAATAACGGCGCTGCCGTTAAGTACGCCCTTAGAAGCCGAGATTACAATTACCATTGGCGATAAAAACAAAAATGTCAGCGGAAACATAAGCGCGGAAAATGCGAGTATTCCCTTACGAACCCTTTGTCTCATTACAGCATTCTCCCTTCTCGATAATAATCCTCTTTGCTTCCGCCGCCCAATCCCGCATCGCGGTATAAAAGTAAGAGCCGCAGAGGGCTGTCAAATGGCTGTAGGTGCAGTCATTTGCCGGATTTTTCATCTGCTCCATAATCTCCATATAGCCGTTCATAGTTTTAATAAGCTTTTCGTTTCGCACTATAAAGCTGTCGAGGTGTCCGAGCAAAACCTCGGGTTCGGTATTGCTGCCAAAGGATATTTTAAGAAGTATCTCATAGCGAAGCTTTTCGATTTCTGGCTCCTCCCGAAGCCAAGCAGACAGCTCCCTCCTGCCGGCGTCGGTGATACTGTACACCTTCTGCCCGCGCTCACTTCCGCTTTCAGTGTTTTCAGCGCTGAGGGCAAGCCCCTCGGCTTCCAGCTTCTTAAGTGTCGGATAAATCTGTCCGTAGCTCTCCTGCCAAAAATGGCTGTGCTCGCTTTCAATCCATTTCTTTAGCCTGTAACCGGTCAGCGGCATTCGCGCAAGCATCCCGAGTATGACATATTTTGTTTTTCCGGTGTTTTCTTTCATAAATTGTTCCTTAATATTTTAATATATCTAAATGATATATCATAAAGATATGTTTTGTCAATAGATTTTTATAAAAATTAACCGGCAGGTTTCCCTGCCGGTTTTGTAGTATTTCCCTATTTCCTTTGCCATATTTTCATAAGCTCATTCGCGTTTTCGCTCTTAATAAGCACGCCTTTTAGATTATCTTCATTCGTAAAGCAGATGTAACCGATCTCTACACCGTCTGGAACGCGGCGCAAAAGGCAGTCCTCTATGCGCCGGCCGAGTGTTTCCATGGTTCCCTCTAGCAGCCCGTATTCCCGCAGTTTCTCAAGTGCTGAGTTTGTTGCCACGCAGGAGAGCAGCTCCTTCAAAACCTGATTTTCCGCTCCGTTTTCGACAGCGCAGGCCGCAAGCGTTTCCATACGTCCGTCTCCGTAGGCCGAGTGCGTATTAAGCATGCCTATTCCAAGCTTTACAAGCTTTCCGATGTGCCCGATAAGCAGTATTTTCTTAAAGCCGCAGAGAACGGCGGCGTCAATCGCGTCTCCCAGGAAGTTACTGCAGGTGATATGCCGAGAGGTGTCGAGCCCCAGCAGCTCCTTCGCAAAGGTTGCCCCATAATTTCCGGGTATAAGCATCGCTTCGCGCACGCCGGAGGAATAGAGCACGTTAAGCTCAAGCCTTATCGTATCAACAAGCGCTGAGTTGCTCATCGGCTCTACGATTCCGCTTGTTCCGATTACAGATATGCCTCCCTCTATGCCGATTCTCGGGTTAAAGGTTCGCCTTGCGAGCTCTTTTCCCTTTGGAATAGATATCGTTACCGCAAGACCGCCCGAATAGCAGAATTCTGCGCAAACCTCCCGGCAGACCTTATCTATCATGAGCCTCGGACCTGAATTTATCGCCGCTGCCCCCACCGGCTGATCGAGCCCCGGCTTTGTAACGCGCCCAATTCCCTCACCGCCGTCAATGGCTATTCCGTCCGCTATCTTGTTTACCGAGGCATAGACCAGAATTCCGTTCGTGATATCGGGGTCGTCGCCGCTGTCCTTTTTGACAGCACAGCTTACAGTACCCTCGGCAATAATTATGTCAACTATGTCCAGCGAGAGCTTTATGCCCTTCGGCGCGTCAATCGTAACCAAGGGGACGCTTTCTCCCGAAAGCAGCATAGTCGCGGCAGCCTTGGCGGCCGCAGCGGCGCAGGAGCCAGTCGTATATCCGCAGCGAAGCTTCTTCCCACTGCTGACAATGTAATAATCAAGCTGCATAATAAGTCCTTACTCTCGCCCGAGCATATAGATCAGGGCGTTGCATATTGAGGCGGCGACATTGCTGCCGCCCTTTCTCCCGCGGGCGACGATATAGGGCACGTCCGCTTCCATAATCAGCTCCTTTGACTGGACAACGTTAACAAAGCCGACCGGCACACCGATTACAAGAGCAGGGCGTATCTGCTTTTGCTCTATCATTTCATAGAGCTGCACAAGCGCCGTCGGCGCGTTTCCAATTGCGAATATTACAGGCCCCTCAATAGCGGCGGCCTTTTTCATGGATTCAACCGAGCGCGTTGTGCCGTTTTCGAGGGCGGCCTGCGCCACGTCCTCGTCGCCTATGAAGCAGTGGACTTCACCGCCGTACTTCTTAAGCAGACGCTTATTGATTCCCGACTTCGCCATTGTTGTGTCGGTGACAATTGAAGCCCCGTTTTTTATGGCTTCCAGCGCTTTTGGGAGCACTCCTTCGGAAAAGCGAAGCGTATCCACATATTCAAAATCCGCCGTTGTGTGTATCACACGCTTTATTATAGGTGCAAGGCTTTCATCAATTTCGCGGGGCAGCTCAGAAGTTATAATTTCGAAGCTGCGGCTCTCGATATCCATGGGCGCTACTCGATCAAGCTTTATTTTCATTTTTATGACCATTCCTTTCTCTTTGCTAAGGCACAAAATGACCACTAAAAGGAATGGTCATAAATTGTGCATGTGTTGCGGTTGCCCGTAGGGCGAGCAACACGCACCTAAATTTAGTTAAGTTTGAAACTTGTTTCAAACTTCTTACCTTCTTCCGTTTTCTGGCAGGTTATTATCATTATCGGGTTCTGTCCGGTCATTAGCCGGTGGCTGCCGAGCCGCTTTGACTTTGCAATTGTTACCTGTACGATTTCCGCGTTGTCAAAGCCGAATTTTTTAAGGCACTCGGTCATTTCTGCTATCGATTCTAGAGATATGAGGTTTATTACAATTCTGACATTCGGGTTCTTTTTGATAAGCATCTCAATAATCTTGCCCATATTACCCGAGGTTCCGCCCAGAAATGCGTGGGTGGGCGGTGGAAGCGGCTCGCAGGCCTCGGGGGCGTTGCCTTCTACGACGGTCAAATTATGGAGCGCGAAGCGTTTTCTGTTTACGCGTATAAGCTCCGCCGCGTCCTTTCT
>CAYQMY010000198.1:0-4127 GCA_964418735.1 uncultured Oscillospiraceae bacterium
TAACTGATCCTTCTGCAGCTTCTATCAACAGACCCTCGAGGGACGGGATAGTGCTTTTAGCCGCCGCAGCATGAGAAGCCGTGCTTATGGCGTTTTGAAGAAGATACTTTTCACAGGAGAATTTCACAGTAATCAACCCTTTCAAAAGAAAAAAGATAAAATCGGTAAATATAAGAAAGATAGATTATTTTTAGCAGAAGTAGCCGTAATAGAGTTTTTTGTGGAAAACACGAAAAAAGAGAGCAATTGTAAGGCTTTGCGCTGTTGAGTGAAATGTGGACAAAAAATAGCTTATCCACATAGAAAAAGAAGAGAAAAGTTTTCCACAGTAAGTTATAAAGGTTTCCACCGAAAAATGTGGACAAGTCATTTACTTTTTTGCGGTGATATTAGCCTTTATATCCTTTATGGTATCGACGAACTGAGTTGATTTTGCCATCTGCTTTTCTACCTGCTGGATGGAATTTATTACAGTCGAGTGGTCGCGGTTTCCGTGCAGCGTTCCAATTTCCTTGAGAGGAATATCAAGCATCACACGCATAAGGTACATGGAGACCTGACGCGCGGTTACAGTGTCTCTCGTTCGGCTCTGGCTCCTTATATCGTCGATTGAAACCGAATAGTAGGAAGCAGTTTCCTGAATAATAAGGTCGGGAGTCGGCGCAAAGGTCTTTTTTATCTCGCTTATCGCGCGGTCAATCGTGTCCCTGTTTATTTCGCCGTGCATAAGGTCGCGGTAAGCAATAAGCTTTTTTACAAGCCCTTCAATCTGGCGGACGTTTGAGGTGACATTTTCGGAAATATAGCCGAAGTCGTCCTCCTGCAAAATTAGACCGAATTGAGTGGACTTATTCTTAATAATTGCGACGCGGGTTTCATAGTCCGGCGGCTGGATATCGGCGAGAAGGCCGCTTTCAAAACGAGTCCTGAGCCTGTCCTCAAGCCTCAGAATATCCATTGGAGGGCGGTCGGAGGTCAGAACAATCTGCTTTCCGGCATCATGCAGAGTGTTGAAGGTGTGGAAAAATTCCTCCTGAGTCTGTACCTTGCCGGCGATGAACTGTATATCGTCAACCAGCAAAAGATCGACAGCGCGGTATTTTTCGCGAAATTCCACCATCCTGTTTGTCTGAATGGCGGAAATAAGCTCGTTTGTAAAATCCTCTCCCCGGACGTAAAGCGTGCGGTAGTCAGGATGATTCTCCTGCACAACGTTGCATATCGCGTAAAGCAGATGCGTTTTTCCAAGTCCCGAGTCTCCGTATATGAAAAGCGGATTGTAAGAAGCGGCAGGCGCCCCGGCAACGGCCATAGCGGCAGCGTGGGCGAATTTATTGGACGGCCCTACAATAAAGCGGTCAAAGGTAAATGACTTTCCGTTAGAGTATGGCTCACGCTCGCCTGTTTTTGTGGCCTTGTAGCTCGCATATTCCTTTTGCGTAAGCACAAGAAGATCGAAGTCTCCCGAGAAGAGTTCGCGCAGCGCAGCGCGAATAGACTCGGCAAAGCGACCGACAATTACATCGTGCTTAAAATCAGTGGGGTCATTAACCGAATGGAGGACAAGCAGGGAATCCTTCAAATCAACCGCGACGCAGTCATCGAACCAGGTCGTAATTGATGTCGGGGTCAGGTCGCGGCCTAATATCTCCAGAACACTGGACCACACATCTGCGGCAGAATTCATATCTTTAAAGACAATCCTTTCTTCTGCGGCGTTGTATAAATAGTGAAATATGCCGCTCTATTTTTATATAAAAATGCTCTGAAAACAGGTATTAACATTTTGTTCTTAAATCAGCTAATTATATCATAAAAAGATAGGCAAAAGCAAGGATTTATCCGCTTTTAACTTATAGTTTTCCACATTAAAGGCCGTTTTTGTGTTAATATAAAAGCAAAAGGACAATATTTGATGAAATGTGAGGTTTTACGTGAATGCGACTTTTCGTAGCGGTCAATTTTGACGATAAATTTAGGCTTCGGCTAATGAAAATTATGAGCGAGCTTCAGAAAAATTCGGAGCGCGGAAACTTCAGCCTTATGCAGAATCTGCACCTTACGCTGCAGTTTATTGGTGAGACGGAAAAAGTCGCTGAGGCAAAGGCTGCGCTTTCCTCTGTTGACTTTGGGAGGATACCGCTGTCTTTTGACGGCGTGGGGCGTTTTAAGCGTCAGGGAGGCGATATCTGCTGGCTGGGGATATCCCGGGACAGGGAGCTGTCTCTTTTAGCAGACAAGGTCGGTGAGGAGCTTAAAGCGCGGGGCTTTAAACTTGAGGACAGGGCTTTTAAGGCTCACCTTACTTTGGGAAGAGAAGTGGTGTTCAAAAGCGGCTATAAGCCCGAGAGCCTTATTCTGCCGGAGGATCTAGGCTATACCGCGCAAAGCATCAGCCTTATGAAATCTGAGCGCATAAAAGGAATTCTGACATACGGCGAGCTGTTTTCAAAAAGTTGCAAATAAAGAATAATAATAGGCCTTGTCACGTTACCGTGACAAGGCCTAAAGTTTGCTTTTAATTTCGCTTAAATCAAAGTTTCAATGTATTTCGCTATATCGCCGACAGAACGAAATTCATTTACGCTTTCGTCGGTAATAAGTAGGTCGAATTCCTGCTCCAGAGTAGTCATCAGCTCAACGATGTCCAGAGAGTCAGCGCCCAAATCCTCGATGATATCGGTATCTTCCGTAATGGTATCCTCGTCTATATCAAGCTGATCAGCAAGCAATACCTTTATTTTTTCAAATACCATAAGCTTTTCCTCCACTATCTTTTCTGCCTGAAGTCCTGCTTGGGCGCTTTTGCCTTGCCGTACGCGACAACTACCCGGCGGTTAGGCTCAGTACCTACAGAGTAGGTTGAAACTCCATCGAATTCCTGAAGTGCAGTGTGAATAACATGCCTTTCATAGGAATTCATAGGCTCAAGAGTCATGTTTTTGCGGTACTTAAGAACCTTTGAAGCCACCTTTTGCGCGAGCTGACAGAGAGAATCCTCGCGCTTGCTACGGTAATCCTCGGCATCTACGTTTACGCGTATATGCTTTCCGTCTCCGCGGTTAACGGCATAGTTTGTAAGGTGCTGTATTGCGTCGAGAGTTTCACCGCGTCGGCCAATCAAAGAACCAAGGCCATCGCCCTTAAGATTAACCGAGAAATTGGACTCGCTTACGGGAGTGACCTCAGCTGTTGCTGCCGAATCCATCCTTATGAGAAGACCGTTGACAAAATCCCTTATTCTTACGACAGAATCGTCCTGGGCCTCATAAGAGACTCTGATTTTTGCGAGAGAGGAGCCGATGCCCAAAAAGCCCGGCTTGGCCCTCTCCAAAATTTCAACCGAAATCTCGTCGCGCTCAAGACCTAACTGAGCCAGCGCGGAGGCAATAGCCTCTTCTTCCGTTTTTCCTGTTGTTTCTATCGACTTATACATAAGGCTTCTCCTTATTCCTTGTCCGTGGCGTCGTTGTCTTCGCCTTCGGACAGAATTTCGTCACCTGCATCTTCGCCTTTGAGAGAATCTTCCTCGCCCGAAATTTCGCCTGTAGCCAGGAATTTCTCAAAGTCCTCCTCGTCCTTACGCGCCGCTTCCTCAGCCGCCTCTTCTGCGGAAAGCTTGACCTTTTCAGCCGCTTCTTCTTTTATAGAGGCAGCAGTGCTGGCGAAGCGCTCGGGATTGTATGCCCTGCCCCTGGAATACGGACGTTTTTCATCAACAGGAGGCTTATCGGTTACTTTATCAGGAAGTTTCTTTTTCTCAAACTCAAGTTCCTTTTTTTCTGACTCTACGCGCTCAACCTTCTGTACTTTCTTTTTGCTGGTGTTTACGTTGCGGGTGGTTGCGTTTTCGGCTTTAAGGCGCTCGTATTCGATACGCTTGCGCTCACGCTCTTCTTCAAGGGCCTGCATTTTGCCTATACGCGCAGCGTCCTCTTTATCCAGAACCTTGGTAAAGAATTTAGCGAGGAAGTAGTCCTGAATGATAGTAAAAACGCTGGTAGCTATCCAGTAGATACCAAGTCCGGCAGGCATAATGAAGCCGATCCAGAGCGACATCAGAGGCGCCATCAGCATCATGCTCTTCATATTGCCCTGCTCGGGAGCAGAGCCGCCCATCATCGATA
>CAYQMY010000199.1:0-2352 GCA_964418735.1 uncultured Oscillospiraceae bacterium
CGCAGTCGGATTTTATCTCGCCCTTCGCAATTTTGCAAAAAATACAGTCAGACATCTTACCTCTCCTCTTATTTCGCGTGTTCGGATACGAAGCCGTCCACCTTCGCCAGAGCGTCGTCAAGCAGCATAATATCCTTGCCGCCGCCCATTGCGATATCGGGCTTTCCGCCGCCGCTGCCGCCAACTATAGCGGTTACAAACTTTATAATATCACCGGCCTTGAGCCCCCTTGCAATCGCGCCCTTTCCGCAGACTGCAAGCAGTGTAATCTTATCGTCTGCGGTAGAAGCCAGCACGCCTACGACGTTCTCGTCCCTGTCCTTAAGCGTGTTCGCGGCGGTGCGAAGATCGTCGGCAGTAAAGCCGTCGCGGGAAGCGGTGACAACCTTGAGTCCCTTGACCTCCTTGGAGCTTACCAGGAATCTTTCGGCCTCGATGCTGAGCTGCTGCTCATGCAGGCGCTCGTAGTTCTTCTTTGCGTCCTTTAGCTCGGACATGACCTGCTGAGCCCTGTGCTTGATATCGTTCGGATTGCCCTTAAGCTCTTCAGCTACTGAGTTCAGGAGCTTTGTGCGCTCGTTAAGAAGCTCAACTGCCTTCTTACCGACCACGGCCTCGATGCGTCTTACGCCTGAGGCAACGGAGAACTCGGTCAAAGTGGAATATGAGCCGATTTTGGCGGTGTTTGAAAGGTGGGTTCCGCCGCAAAGCTCGGTTGAGTAATCGCCCATCCTAACAACGCGGACGATATCGCCGTACTTCTCGCCGAAGAGAGCCGTTGCTCCGATTGCCTTAGCGTCAGCAATGGGCATTTCCCTAATATCCACAATAAGGTCATTTAAAACCATGCTGTTGACCTCGGCATCGATAGCGGCCATTTCGTCGGGAGTGATGGCTGAGAAATGCGTAAAGTCAAAGCGCACCGTATCGGGAGAAACGAGCGAGCCCGCCTGCTCAACATGGCTGCCGAGAACGTTCCTCAGAGCCTTCTGCAGCAGGTGCGTCGAGCTGTGCGCGCGCATTATAGCTTTCCTGCGTTCGATATCTATTGTCGCCGTCACGGTCTGGTCAGCTTTGAGCTCGCCCGACTTCATAACGCCGGTGTGCATATACTTGCCGTCCTTGGTGCAGCGGACATCATTTACGCCGAACAGTATTCCGGGCGCGGTTATTACGCCCATATCGGCTACCTGTCCGCCCTTTTCGGCGTAAAACGGGGTCTTGTCGAGCACAATTACGGCTTCCTCACCAGCGAAGGCAGAAGCGCGTAGCTCGTCTCCGACGACGATGGCGAGTATCTTAGCTTCGCTTTCAAAGCTATCATAGCCTGTAAATTCGGTTTTTATATCCTTATCGAGTCCGAGATCAAGGCCAGCCCAGCCGAAGTCGCCGAGCGCCGCGGTCGCGGCTCTGGCGCGCTCCTTCTGCTCCTTCATGAGAGCCGTGAAGGCATCCTGATCGACGGTCATTCCCTGCTCACCGAGTATCTCAATAGTAAGATCAATCGGGAAACCATAGGTATCATACAGCTTGAAGCAGTTTTCGCCGTTCATCACGGTCTCGCCCTTGGCCTTCATATCGGCAATGAAATCGGAGAGAATCTTCATGCCCGAATCAATGGTCTTGTTGAAGTTTTCTTCCTCGACCTTGATAATTCTAGTAATATAGTCGCGCTTTTCCTCAAGCTCGGGATAGGCCTCCTTGCTCTCGTTTATTACGGTCTGACAGACCTCAAAGAGGAAGGGCTTAGTAACCCCGAGGAGCTTCCCGTGTCTTGCTGCGCGGCGGAGCAGACGGCGAAGAACATAGCCCCTGCCCTCGTTAGAAGGCAGAACGCCGTCGCAGATAAGCATGGTTGTGCTTCTGATATGGTCGGTGATTACGCGGAGAGAAACGTCAACCTTCTGGCTCTGACCGTAGCTTGCTCCGGTAATCTTCGAAACGTGCTTTGTTATGTTCATAACGGTGTCTACGTCAAACAGAGTATTTACACCCTGCATGATGCAGGCAAGGCGCTCAAGACCCATACCGGTGTCGATATTCTTCTGCTTAAGCTCGGTATAATTGTTGTTCCCGTCGTTGTTAAACTGAGTGAAAACAAGGTTCCAGAACTCGACATACCTGTCGCAGTCGCAGCCGACCTTACAGTCGGGGCTGCCGCAGCCGTTTTCCGGGCCTCTGTCAAAGTAAATTTCCGAGCAGGGGCCGCAGGGGCCGGCGCCTATTTCCCAGAAGTTGTCGGCCTTGCCGAGCCTTGAAACGTGGCTCGGATCGACTCCTACCTCCTTTGTCCAGATATCATAGGCCTCGTCGTCGTCGAGGTAAACCGTAACGTAAAGCTTGTCCACGGGG
>CAYQMY010000199.1:2362-4116 GCA_964418735.1 uncultured Oscillospiraceae bacterium
CCGCACGGACCGTCAATGCCCGCTTCCCAGAAGTTGTCCTCCTTGCCCATGTAGAAAATCTTTTCCTTGGGCAGACCGATTTTCTTGTTCCAGATTTCCGCAGCCTCTGCGTCATCCTCATAAACGGTCACAAACAGCTTTTCCTCGGGGATTTCGAGAACGGTTGTTACAAACTCCCATGCCCATGAGATAGCGTCCTCTTTAAAGTAGTCGCCGAAGGAGAAGTTGCCGAGCATTTCAAAAAAAGTGCCGTGACGGCTTGTCTTGCCGACGCGCTCAATATCCGGAGTCCTTATGCACTTCTGGCAGGTCGTCATCCTGCTTCTCGGCGGTGTAACCTCGCCGCTGAAGTAGGGCTTGAGCGGTGCCATGCCCGAGTTTATAAGTAAGAGGCTGTTATCGCCCTGCGGGAGCAGCGGAAAGCTCTGGTGGCGAAGGTGCCCCTTGCTTTCGAAAAATGACAGAAATTTTTCTCTTAGTTCGTTAAGACCCAGTTTTTCCATGAATATGACCATTCCTTTCAGATTCTAAAGGCATAAAACACCATTCGCTTTTTAAATAACCACTTTATTTTTCTTTTCTCAGTATAGAGTTTGTAGCTGCCGCGCAGGGCAGCTTCGTCTTATAACGCATCATTGGATGCGGAGTTGATTCTATCGGGCTACCCTTCATGTCCTCCATGTCGCCCATGCTAAAGCGCACCGGCTCGTTTTCCGGAGTCAAAAGCTCCATAACATCGCCCTTGAAGACCTTGTTCCGCTGGCTTAATACCGCTGTTCCGTCCGGCTCGCAGCTTTCGACCATAGCGGAAACCTCCCAGTTTCTGATGTAAAGGGAGTTTTCATGAAACTGTCCCTTTCCCTCGTCTCCGAAGTAGAAGCCGGGATAGTAGTTCCTGTGGCTGACCTTATAGACCTCGTCTATCCATACCTGAGGAACAGTACCGCTTTTAAGATAGGCGTCCTGTGCCTTCTTGTAGGCGTTCGTGATGACCGCCGCATAGTACGAGGACTTCATGCGGCCTTCAATCTTAAACGAGCTTATGCCCGCCGAGAGGAGCTCCGGAATGTGCTCTATCATGCACATATCCTTGGAATTCAGGATGTGCGCTCCCCTATCGCCCTCAAAGAACTCAAAGTACTCGCCCGGGCGCTTTTCCTCCATGAGGTAATACTTCCAGCGGCAGGGCTGAGCGCAGTCGCCGCGGTTCGCGTCCCTGGCGGCGAGGTAGTTTGAAAGCAGGCATCGTCCCGAAATTGAAACGCACATTGAGCCATGCACGAAGGTCTCAATTTCAAGCTCCTTCGGGGTTTTTGCGCGTATTGCCGCTATCGCTTCAAGCGTCAGCTCTCTCGCGAGAATGACCCTTGAGGCGCCCAAATCATGCCACATATTGGCGCTTTCCGAGTTCATGATTCCTGCCTGAGTGCTTATATGAATCGGAAGCTTAGGCGCGTGACGCTTTGCAAGCCGAAGAAGACCGATATCGGTAATTATAACCGAATCCGCGCCTATCTCCTGCAATAATTCGAGGAACTGCGGCGCTTCAGCAAGCTCCGCATCGCCCGGAACGATATTGCAGGTGATATAGGCCTTGGCGTTCTTATCATGGCAAAGTGTAACTGCAGTCTTTAGCTCGTTTTCGTCGAAGTTGCCCGCCGCAGCCCTCATTCCGAAGGTTTTGCCGGCTAGGTAAACCGCGTCCGCTCCGTACAGCAGCGCCATATTAAGTTTTTCCATGTCCCCGCCGGGAG
>CAYQMY010000200.1:0-4109 GCA_964418735.1 uncultured Oscillospiraceae bacterium
AACATGACAAGGCTTCGCCGCAAGCTTGAGGAGGCGGGGCTTTCGGGGGTAATTGAGACGCGCCGCGGACAGGGGTACATAATGCCATGAAAATAGATGATTTTTTAGGCGGAAAGGTGACCTATATCATCTCTCATCTGACGGTATTAGTGATCACTGTGGCCATGCTCACGGTGCTCAATCCGGCTGGAGGGAAGATATTTGCTCTTTACATAGGAATTCTTTATCTTATTGCCGCAGTTGTTCCGCTTGCTGCGGAATTTAGGCGAAAAAGGGAATATTATAACCTGCTTGTCAGTAGCTTTGAAAGATTAGACAGAAAGAATCTGATTGCGGAGATACTACCAGAGCCGGACTTTTTCGAGGGTGAGCTTTTGTACGGTATACTCAGGGAATCAAACAGGGCCTGTCTAGAGGAAATCAATAAGTACAAGGAGCTTCAGGAGGAGTACCGCGAATACATTGAAATGTGGGTGCATGAGATCAAAACCCCAATTTCCTCGTCGAAGCTTATCGCTCAAAACAGGCAGAGCGAGGCTACGGACAGCATTGCCGAGGAGCTTGACAGCATTGAAAGCTACATAGAGCAGGCGCTCTTTTACGCGAGGAGCAATTCGGTCGAAAAGGACTACATCATAAAGGAAATCAGCCTTGAAAAGCCGGTGTATGCGGCGCTTAAAAGAAATTCTAAGCTGCTTATCGGCTCCGGAGTCTCCGTTTCGGCGGAGGAGCTTGACGTTAAGGTTTTTTCAGATTCAAAATGGCTGGAATTTATACTGAGTCAGCTAATAATAAACTCCGTTAAGTACGCTAAAGAGAAGGACGCATATATAAAAATCGAAGCCAGGGAGCTCGGAAACAGCCGTGTGCTCAAAGTTTCCGATAACGGCATCGGGATAGCGGAAAACGAACTTGCAAGGATTTTTGACAAGGGCTTTACAGGAACAAACGGAAGACTTCGGGGAAGGTCTACAGGTATGGGGCTCTATATCTGCCGCAAGCTCTGCAACAAAATGGGAATTTCGATGTATGCCGCTTCCGAGCCCTCAAGCGGCACATCTATAAGCATAGTTTTTCCGAGAAGCTCCATGACAGATATAATATAGGGAATCGCCAATTTATTCGGCGGTTCCTTCAGACTGTTAAAAAACTCCCTCGCAGGGAAATTTGAATCCATTTTTACGGGAATTCACTTCTCGAAAAAATACCACAGCCCGCGCAAATCGTGCGCGACCCGGGGGTATCGAGGCGTTAGCCGAGTATCTAGGGGGTATTGGATACCCCCTAGAGAGTTACAAAATTGTAAGGTAAGTGTAAGCAAACGCTATGGCAGAATAAAGCGGGACATATTAGAATTAGTCCGTAATAAAGATTATTCACATACCAGGAGGAAAATATGGGCGAAATTTTAAGAGTCTCGAATGTTGAAAAGTACTACGGCAACAAGGGCGGCCTTACAAAGGCGCTTGATAAGGTCAGCTTCAGCGTGAGCGAAGGCGAATTTACAGGCATCATGGGTTCAAGCGGCAGCGGAAAGACGACGCTCCTTAACTGCGTCTCTACGATAGATTCCGTAACGACCGGAAGCATTGTCATCAGAGACAGGGACATTACAGCTATGAAAAGCCGCGCCCTTGCGAAATTTAGACGAGAAGAGCTTGGCTTTATGTTTCAGGAGTACAATCTCCTCGATACCCTTACGGGCTTTGAAAACATCATACTTCCGCTGACGATTTCCGGAGAAAACCACAAAACAGCAATGGAAAAGGTATATCAGGTGGCAAAAAGGCTTGAGATTGAAGAGATAATAGGGAAGTACCCTTACGAAATGTCCGGCGGACAGCGGCAGAGGATAGCGGCGGCTCGCGCCATCATAACCGATCCTGCGCTTATACTCGCGGACGAGCCGACCGGGGCGCTCGATTCAAAATCCGCCAGAATGCTGATGGAGTGCCTTGAAAACCTCAACAAAGGTCTGCACGCTACAATACTCATGGTCACGCACGACGCCTTTACTGCAAGCTACTGCCACAGGATACTGTTTATCAAGGACGGAAAGATATTCAACGAGCTTGTAAGAGGCTCGGATTCCAGAAAGGCCTTCTTCAGCAAGATAATAGATGTAGTAACTCTGCTCGGAGGTGACGCTTCCAATGTACTTTAAGCTGTCGCTCCGCAACGTCCGAAAAAGCTTTTCGGACTATACTCTCTACTTTTTGACTCTGACCTTCGGAGTCTGCGTTTTCTATGTGTTCAACTCGATTGAAGCTCAGAAGGCTATGCTGCAGATTTCAAAATCCGCACTCGAAATTATGAAGAGCATCACATGGCTGATGAACGGAGTTTCTGTCTTCGTATCTTTTATACTCGGCTTTTTGATTGTTTACGCAAACAGTTTTCTTATACGCAGGCGCAAAAAAGAGTTCGGGATTTATATGACGCTCGGAATGGAAAAAAGCAAGATATCGAGGATACTCGTTTCCGAAACCCTGATTATAGGCGTTATCGCCCTTGGAATCGGACTTCTGGGCGGAGTGTTCATTTCGCAGGGACTTTCTGTCGTGACAGCAAAGCTTTTTGAGGTTAATATGAAGGATTACACCTTCATTTTCTCGCTCAGCGCACTGCTCAAAACCATTCTTTACTTTGGCATCATCTTTTTAATTGCCATTGCGGTAAATACCTTCGCCATTACGAAATACAAGCTGATTGACCTTATTAACGCTGATAAGAAGAACGAAAAGCAGAAGGTGAAAAACCCGATTGTCACATGGCTGATGTTTATAGCTGCCGTCGTGCTTATTGGCATCGCTTATAAAATGGTCATGGAAAACGGCATAATGAGATTTGACAATACTCTGCTTTTCGAGTGCATTATGGGCGCTGTCGGAACGTTTTTGCTGTTTGCATCCATGTCGGGATTTCTTCTCGATGTGGTAAAGGCAAATAAGGAGTCATACTTCAAGGGGCTCAACATGTTCATCATGCGGCAGATAAACAGCCGCATAAACACCGCGCATATATCAATGTCCTTTATCTGCCTCATGCTCTTTGTCACCATCGGCATATTCTCAACAGGACTCGGCATGACAAGGGTGCTGAATATGGGCTATAAGGACGCCGCACCCTTCGATGTTTCGGTTACGGCCGAAAAGGACGCGGACATAGCAAGGGCACTCAGGGAGAAGGGCGTGGACCTCAGCCTTTATGCGTCAGACGCGCAGCAATACAGGCTGTATCTTCCGCAAAACGAGCTGACGGTTGGAACCATACTCAAAAGCGTAGAGGATTCTCTGCCGGCAGAGCATTTAGATACCATAAAGAAAAAGATATATCCCGAGCCTCTCCACCTGATATCCGTGTCGGATTATAACAGGCTCCTCGACCTCCAGAAGAAGCCGCGCCTTAATCTGCCGGCAGGCCAGTTTGCCATTTTGAGCCAGTATATCTGGAGTGAGGCCGAGCTTCAGGAATGCATCGAAAATTACATAAAGCAACCTAACAAGCTCACGGTAAACGGAGCTTCGCTTTCAGTCTATCCTAAGGCGCTTTCCGACGGAATTGTTAACAATAACTATGATATAATAACAATCGTCGTTCCGGACGAAGTGCTAAAAGGAAGCAAGACAGATAGAACTGTTTTGTGCTTAAATTGCAAGGGAGATTCGGCCACGGCACAGGATGAATTTATAAATGCGCTCAGTGCCGCGAGACTCGGGTTTAGCTACTCATACAGCTCTAAGAGCGAAATTCTAGCTCAGGCCGGAGGCTCGAAGGCGATTATCTCCTTCGTCGGCATATACATCGGCATTATCTTCCTCATTACGAGCGCCGCTGTTCTCGCCCTTCAGCAGCTTTCGGAGGCGGCGGACAACAAGCGCAGATATGCAATACTCAAAAAGATAGGCGCTGACAATAAGCTCCTTGGCCGCACAATCTTCAAGCAGACGGCGATTTACTTTATGATTCCGCTTGCCGTAGCGTGCATACATTCCGTGGTCGGCATAAAGGTGGCGAACGACGCGATAAGGCAGGTAGGCAGCCTGAACGCCGGTGCGAATATTCTGATAACGGCGGCTTTGATTCTGGCAATCTACGGCGCATACTTC
>CAYQMY010000201.1:0-4106 GCA_964418735.1 uncultured Oscillospiraceae bacterium
CGCTCGTCGAGATGGACGGCGACGAAATGACCAGAATCCTCTGGCAGCTTATTAAGGACGAGCTGATACTGCCATTTGTTGACCTCAAAACCGAGTATTACGATCTCGGGCTCATGGAGCGCGACAGGACGAACGACGAGGTGACCGTTGCCGCCGCGAAGGCGAACCAGAAGTACGGAGTTGCGGTAAAGTGCGCGACAATCACACCGAATGCTCAGCGCATGACGGAGTACACGCTTAAGGAAATGTGGAAGAGCCCCAACGGCACAATCCGCGGCATCCTTGACGGTACGGTCTTCCGCACGCCGATAATGCTTGACTGCATTAAGCCTGTTGTGAGGACATGGAAGAAGCCGATAACGATTGCTCGTCACGCCTACGGCGACGTTTATAAATCTACCGAAATAAGAACCACCGAGGGCGGCACGGCCGAGCTCGTATTCACCTCCAAAACCGGCAAGGTAGAAAAGAAGCTCATCCAGAAGATGAGCGGGCCGGGAGTTCTTCAGGGAATACACAATATGGAGGGCTCTATTGAGAGCTTCGCACATTCCTGCTTTAAGTACGCGATAGATATGAAGCAGGATCTCTGGTTCTCCACGAAGGACACAATTTCAAAGATTTACGACGGGGCCTTCAAGGAGATTTTTGAGCGCGTTTTTGAGGAGTATAAGGCTGAATTTGAAAAGCTCGGTATCGAATACTTCTACACGCTTATAGACGACGCGGTAGCGCGTGTAATCCGCTCCGAGGGCGGCTACATCTGGGCCTGCAAAAACTATGACGGCGACGTAATGAGCGATATGGTCTCAACGGCCTTTGGCTCACTCGCTATGATGACCAGCGTATTGGTTTCACCCGACGGAAAGTACGAATTTGAGGCTGCGCACGGAACGGTCACAAGGCACTACTACCGCTACTTAAAGGGCGACAAGACCTCCACAAACCCAGTCGCGACGATTTTTGCGTGGAGCGGAGCTCTCAAAAAGCGCGGCGAGCTGGACGGACTTAATGACCTCGTCGCTTTTGCGGAGAAGCTTGAAAAAGCGACGCTTGACACAATCCGCGAGGGCACGATGACAGGAGACCTTGCGGCGCTTGTCGAAGGAGCAAAGCCAAATACCGTAAACTCCTGGGAGTTTATCGCTGCCATAGCAGAAAGACTAAAGTAAACAAAATGAAAAGAGGCGGTGCATTGCACCGCCTCTTTTAGATTGTCTAGAAACTCCCTCGCAGGGAAATTTGAATCTATTTTTCCGGGAATTCACTTCTTGGAAAAATACCACAGCCCGCGCAAATCGTGCGCGACCGGGGGTATCGCGGCATTAGCCGCGTATCTAGGGGGAATTGGGTTCCCCCTGGAAGCTTGAAAAAGGGAAGGGTATTTATAAATGCCGACAGTCAGCATTATCGTGCCCGTCTACAAGGCGGAGCTTTTACTTCGAACCTGCGTGGATTCCGCGCTTTCTCAGTCAAACGGCGATCTTGAGGTAATTCTGATAGACGACGGTTCACCCGACAGGAGCGGCGAAATCTGCGACGAATACGCGGCGAAGGACCCGAGAGTCCGCGTTATTCATCAGAAAAACGGCGGCGTCAGCGTCGCTCGAAACGCCGGAATCGGCATCGCTCAGGGCAAGTACCTCCTGTTTCTTGACAGCGACGACTTTATAGACCCCGACTTCTGCAAGAAGATGGTCGGCGCTCTCAAGGCTTACGACGCCGACATCGCGGGCTGCTCCAACTGGGACCACTTTCCGGACGGCAGCAAGGTGCAGATAGACTACTTCCTGCCCGAGGGAGCGTATGAAAAAAGCGAGATTATGGACAAGGTTGTCCGTCCCATGCTCAAAGACAGGACGAGCGAAAAGGCCCTTAACGGCTTTGTCTGGCGCTATCTTTTCAGCCGCTCTGTCATTGTCGAGAATGGCATAAGCTTTTTGGGCGCCTACCTTGAGGATGAGATGTTTTTGCTTGAATACCTCTGCTGCTCCAATAAGCTTGTTTCGGTCCGTGAGCATCTTTATCACTATCTTCAAAACCCCGCTTCAGTTACTAAAAGATATCTTAAAAGCTATGAGGAGACCTTCCTGAGGTTCTTTGAGTCCAAGCGTGCGCTTGTCCAAAGATTTGATATTAAGGGCATAGACGGCTGGGAAAATTCTACCCTTTGGGCAGGGCTTCTTATCGCCATCGGAAACGAATACGCGCCAGGAAACGAAATATCCTCCTCGCAGAAGCGAAAGAACATAATCGCTCTTTGCAAAAAGGAGCCCTTTAAATCCGCCATTGCCTCGGGAAAGCCGCAGGGCGCTGGACGGCGCAAAAAAATGGTAATTGACCTTATTTCCGCCAAACAGTACACCCTGCTTACCCTGCTTTACACTCTGAAGAACAGAGGCAAGTAATATTCTATTTCCCCCTTGAAAGGAATGGTCGCATTGAACACAGCCTCGGAAAACATGAGCTTTTCTCAGCGCCTGCTGCAGCTAATAGCCTCGAGCTTTATAGCGGGCTTAGTTATGGCGCTTATAAGAAAACCCAAAGCCTTTATACTTAGAATACCTCACGAAAGCTGCGTGGACAGAGCGTGGCGTGAAAGCGTCGGCTATAAGGTTCTTGACTGGATAGTAAACCTCCTGCCGAGAATATTCGGCGCGATCTACAGGCGCTTTTCCTCGGCCTTTGACAACAGCCTGATTTTTGGCCTTTTGTCGAAGCTTTCCGACAACCTCGGCCTTCTTACGGGGCTTTTTCTTGCAGTCGTGCTTATGATTCCGCAAAAATACTGGAATAATATGTACAGCCTTCTCGGCGTGCTCGCTCTGGCCTGTCTCTTCCTCGTCTTTGCGATGAGAAAGCGCGGCCGCGGCTTCAAAATAGCCGAGCTTGGGCCCTATATTGCGGCCTTTGCCGTATTCGCGGTTTTGTCCTTCATAACCTCGGATATCCGCTCGCTCAGCACAAGATTTCTCGCCTTCCACATCACCTGCGGGATACTGACGCTTGTGATAGTAAGCACAATTACGGACAAAAAGCAGCTTAACTACTTCCTTATCGCCATGCTCGCGGGCTTTGCGATAGCCGTTGCCTACGGCTGCTATCAGGCCAAGGTCGGCGTAAAGGTTGTGCTCTGGCAGGTCGATACCTCAGTAAACAAAAACATGCCGGGGCGAGTCTACTCCTTCTTTGAAAACCCGAATGGCTTTGCAGAGCTGCTTGTCCTGCTCACACCCTTCGTCGCGGTTATGATTGCGAACGAAAAGGAGATGATGGGAAAGCTTCTGGCGCTGCTTATTCTCGGCGGCTGCGTGGTCGCGATGGCGACTACCTATTCCCGCGCCGGATATATGGCGTTTGCCGCAATTTTCGGGCTTTTCGTTTTGTTTATAAACTGGAAGCTAGTACCGGCCGTACTCGTTCTCGGAATTGTGATGATACCTTTCCTGCCGGATTCGATTTACTACCGGCTCGTTTCTATAGTACAGGGCGATTCGTCGATTTCAAGCCGTTCCTACACCTACAATTCCGCGATTAAGCTAATTACGGAAAACTGGAGTCTTGGCATAGGACTCGGCACCGACGTCGTGCAGAAAACTGCCAACAGCTATTCCTATTACTCCAACGGTTATAAGTTTATACACAGCCACAACACATTTATGCAGATATGGGTCGAGATGGGAGCCTTGGGTCTTTTAGCCTTCCTCGGAACTGTATCCAACTGGTTCAAGCGCTCGTCTGCATGGATAATAGACAAGCGCTGCCCTAGAGACCTTAGAAACATTATTCTTGCGGGAGTCACCGCAATAATCGGTGAGCTGATTTTCGGCCTTGTCGACTATGTCTGGTTCTACCCGAGAGTCATGCTCATTTTCTGGGCAGTAGTAAGCGTCACGATTTCGGCGGTCAGGCTCGCCTCGAGCGAAGTGAAGGGCATGGCAGACACCGATACAGAGGTCTGAATTTATCATTTTAAGTTAAGAATAATATACTGCGCTATTGCGCACAGGAGGAAAGTTTGAAACAATTTCAAACATTAATTGAATGAAGTGCGTTTTTCTCGCCGCTTACGCAGCAACCGAAAAACATGCACATTATGACCACTG
>CAYQMY010000202.1:0-4050 GCA_964418735.1 uncultured Oscillospiraceae bacterium
TGACAACGGACAGCGCAAAGCTCAAAAAAGCCACAATTATTTATATGGTAATCCTCGCGCTCATCGCTATGGCAAACGGCCTCAGCAACGATGTTTTTTCCAACTACTTTAAAGAGGTATACAGCACAACCACCTTCCAGCGCGGCGCGGTTGAGCTTCCGAGGGAGCTGCCCGGCCTGCTCCTTTATCTTACGATATCAGCGCTGAGCTTTCTCGGCGATATAAGAATCTCGATAATCGCGCACTTTCTCTGTGCTGCCGGCATTATCGTGTTGGGCTTCATCACCCCTGTTTTCAGCATTATGCTGATTTTCCTCTTTATCAATTCCATGGGTATGCATATATTCCTTCCGCTTAACGACAGCATAGCCATGTCTCTCATCAGCGGAGAAAACGCGGGACGCAAAATGGGCAGATTCAAAGGTGTCAGCACAACCTTCACTATGCTCGCCTCGCTTCTCGTTTTTGTGGGCTTTCGCGCCGGCTTCTTCTCCTTTAGCGCCGATATAAAGCTTTTCTTCCTGATTGCCGGAGCTTGTGCCCTCGCAGCCTCCGCACTTTCAGTGGTTCTCTATAAGACAGCGGGCAGTGTCAGTCAAAAAACAGACCGGAAATTCAAATTTGTGTTCAAGCGCGAATATAAGTACTATTACATAATCGCCATCACCTGGGGCGTTCAGAAGCAGATAATGGCCGTTTTCGCCCCTTGGGTGCTTATCCAGCTCCTGTTCAAGAAAGCTGATACAATCGCAATTCTGGGTATGATTGGCGCCTTCGCGGGTATTTTCTTCATCCCCGCCCTTGGCCGCTGGATAGACCGCTTTGGCCTAAAGAAAATGATGTGCGCCGACGCTTTGTCCTTTATCATAGTCTATATCGCTTACGGCATCCTTAGCTCCGGCTTCTACACCGGCAAATTCGCCGCCGTCGGTCTCCCAATAATTCTTACCTTCATACTGTTTGTATTTGACCGTATGTCGATGCAGATGAGCATAATCCGAACGCTTTATCTGCGCTCTATAGCGCTCACCCCCAAGGATATCACACCTACCCTGTCGCTCGGTATCAGTATGGATCACCTCGTTTCGATTTCGAGCGCCATTCTTGGCGGCATAGTCTGGGAGGCTTGGGGCCCGCAGTACGTTTTCTTCCTTGCGGCGGCACTTTCAATCGCAAATCTGATAGTCGCAAAGCTCGCGGTTATCCCTGCTCCGGAAAAATGTGATAACTAAAAAATAGAAGGGACGGTTAATCCGTCCCTTCTGCCTATAATGTCAAAAAACTCCCTCGCAGGGAAATAGAAATCTATTTTTCCGGGAATTCACTTCCCGGAAAAATACCACAGCCCGCTCAATTCGTGCGCGACCGGGGGTATCGCGGCGTAAGCCGCGTATCTAGGGGGTATCGGATACCCCCTAGAGGCTATAACCCAAGCTTTTTAAGCGTATCCTCTCTCAGCTTTTCGTATTGTGCGGAAAGCTTGTACTCGTCATCTTCTTTCGTCTTAGTTATCAACGCCTTAGCACTGCCGTAATTGTTATTAGAATTAGAATTTGAATTTGAGGTCGCCGTACCCGACCTCTTGTTTGCTTTTTCCAGCGCCTTTTCTCGCTCCTTCTCGGCTTCTGCTTCGGCCTTTTCGAGATCGGATATGTATTGCGCTTCCAGCTTGGCTTTGCGCTCTTCGATCTTCGCAGCTGCCTCCAGCCCCTTGCTTTCAATCGACTTGAGCTTATTGCTAAGCACATAGTCCCTTGCCTTTTCAGCCTTTTGGCAAGCTCCCCCGTTCAAGCCCGAGGAAGCTGCAATTTCGCTGAAACTCCTCAACGACTTCTCTGAGGACACCGCCGCAGTGTTCAGCTTTGCTCTGAACTGCGCGGCGGTGTCAGTTTTTTCGGCTTCAAGCGCAGCCAGATTCCTCTGGAATTCACTGGCTAACGCTTCCTTAGCTTTATTAAGCTTTGAATTGCTATATGCCACCGCAAAGTCCCCGCCGAATATAGCTTCGCTTGTTTTCTTTAAAACATCAGTGATCATATCTTAGCTCCTTTAAGGCCGTATGCTTATCTAACAGCCTTTTTTATCCGTTTTATGAATCCCCGTCCTTCTTGCTCTCTGCCGAAGATACGGACTCCACCGCCGTTTTCACGCCCTTCAAAGCCTCCGTAAGCTTGTCGTATCCGAACATTGCGGCGTAAGCCACCAGCAGGCCGACAACTATCGCCGCCGCTACCATATACCACACGACCGCTACGGTTTTTATCTGGCAGTATGCGAAAAAGGCAAGCAGAGTCAGCGCCTCGGAAACAATAAGAGCCAGAAGGTTCGTCGGTATCTTTTCCCAGGTCGCTTTCTTTATTACCTCCACGGCGATGTTGACCACTGCCACCAGACCTCCGATAAGCGCTATGAGCAATGAAAGCCCGCTGAGACTAATCATAATCAGTTCCTCCTAAATATCTCTTTCCTTCGCCTGTGTTTCCTTGTCCTTCAACAGCTCTGGTATTTTTATAATATTTTCCGCTTTTGCTTTATTTGAGTAAAACGCCTTGCTTACCCCGTACGCTGCCCAAGAGGGCGACACCATCGCAGTAATCCACGGCAGAGAGCCAGTGTAGCCGCTTACGATGCTGAGGTAAGCGAAGTACATCCCTGCGGCAGAGAGCGCTGTAACCACAGCAAGCTCAACGGTAAGGATAAACTTCGAATACTCCTTTTTTATCCGTTTAGAGCCCTTTTCAGAACTACTGCCAGCTGTTCCCTTGTCATATTGTCCTGCCAATGCATGTCACCGTTCCCATCTCCAAAAAATAGTCCCCTTTGAACCGCCCATTCACAGGCCTCCGCAGCCCATTCGCTCGGCACATTTCCCGTTTCGTTATCCGTAGAGTTATCCCCCTCTTCAATAAGCATTGAATATACCTCTCCTCTAAAATCGTCCATAGTAACGCCAAATTTCGGAAACCAGTGCATCACATCCGCGTGATTGCTTGCGATGCCCTGCTCCGCTCCCTCAGAATGACAGATTACATTTTCGGTTTTTATCCCATATTCCCTGCAAAGCTGCGTGCAAAGTTCTGACGCGGCTTTGTAAATGCTCCCGAAGTAATCCGAATCTGTCAGATCATCCTCGCAAATCTCTAACGAAATGTGCGTGTCGTTCGCCGCTCCTCCGGCATGCCAGCCGCGCATGTTCCAGGGAAGCGTCTGATAAACCTGTACCCCGCCGTTTAAATCCCTGCCGATAAATCCGTGAACACATACGTCAAGACCCGGCATGTTCCAGTGGTTCCCGTTTGTGTTATAACCGATAAGCTCATCCCCCGGGAGATAGCGCCGAAGATTTGGATTGTTTGCCCCTGTCGAATGAAGCATTATTCCGACGGGGTCTATCCGGCGTCCCTCCTTGTAGCAATCGTTCTCGGTCAATAACTGCTGCCTAATTTCCATATTTATGACCATTCCTTTCGCATTGCAAAGGCACAAAATGACCATGAAAAGCAATGGTGATAAATTGTGCATGTGTTGCGGTTGCCTTTAGTTCGAGCAACACGCACTTAAATTCAGATAAGTTTGAAACTTGTTTCAAACTTCTACCTCAATATCATTCCGGCCAGCCAAGCGACCAGCGCCCCTGCCGCGCCGAAAATAAGCTTTTCAACAAGGCCGTTCCAGCGCCCGGCCGGCACGTTTTCAAGCATGTCAACCTTAGCGTCTATCTTGTCGACCTTCTGCGAAATATTGTCCGTTCGCTCGGCCACAACCGCGACAGAGGTCGCAATTGAGCGCAGCGATTCCTGTTGATCTTCAAGTTTGTCGATGCGCTTTGTGTTTGCTTTGCAGCGCTGCTCGATTTCCGCCACCTTGACCTCTATCGCCTCAGGCATTTTCTTCCTCCTACTTATATAATTATGCGGCTTCTAAGTTTTTTGTCAAAACGGCTGCTTATACTTCTAGGTAACCACTGATTTAATCCGACATCACCATCTTGGCGGGTCTAGCATCCCCACTCATCGTTAAAAAAGCTTGAAATAAACCCATTATTCCTGC
>CAYQMY010000203.1:0-4037 GCA_964418735.1 uncultured Oscillospiraceae bacterium
GACCCGCACAACAAGGAAGCTCTGGTAGGGAAGGACGCAATTAACTACTGGAACAGGGTAGACTGGTACAACGGCGGAATGGAGCATACAACATTGCATCTGCTCTACTCACGCTTCTGGCATAAGTTCCTCTATGATATCGGCGTGGTGCCCACGGCTGAGCCCTACGCTAAGCGCACGAGCCACGGCATGATTCTCGGCGAGGGCGGAGAAAAGATGTCAAAGTCCAGGGGCAACGTCGTAAACCCGAACGATATCGTTGACGAATTCGGTACCGACACGCTCAGACTCTATATCATGTTCATCGGTGACTTCGAAAAGGCAGCGCCATGGTCGTCCACAGCCGTAAAGGGCTGCAAGCGCTTCCTCGATCGCATCTGGAATCTCTGCGAAAAGGCAGCAGCTGACAACAGCAAGAAGCTAACACCTAAAAATGAGGCTATCATACACAATACGATTAAGAAGGTCGGAGACGACATCGAAAGCGTAAAGTTCAATACTGCCATCGCAAGCCTTATGACTATGGTCAATGAATTCAGCGATAACGGCTGCGGCAAAGCCGATCTGATGGTGCTGCTAAAGCTCCTCAGCCCCTTTGCGCCGCATATTGCGGAAGAGCTTTGGGAAATGCTCGGCGGAGATGGTCTTTGCTGCGAGCAGCCCTGGCCGCAGTATGACGAGAGCAAAATGGCGGAGTCAGAGAAAACCCTCGCCGTTCAGGTAAACGGAAAGCTTAAAACGACCGTTGTTGTACCGGCGGACTCGGAGGACAGCGCCGTGCTCGAAAAGGTGCTTGAGGACGAGAAGATTAAGCGAGTTTTAGAGGGCATGGAAATAGTAAAAACCATTGTTGTTAAGAATAAATTGATAAATTTGATTATAAAGTCGCAAAATTCTTGACAATAAGTATTATTTTAATTATAATACCTATGTGAAGCCATAACATGGCCCTTAAGACGCTGATTGCAGCGTATTTGGAGGGAGGGATATTAATGTCGGAAGTTCGTGTAAAGGATAATGAGTCGCTGGATAGCGCGTTGAAGCGTTTTAAGCGCAGCTGCGCCAAGGCCGGAGTACTTTCTGATCTCAGAAAGAAGGAGTACTACCAGAGCCCAAGTGTAAAGCGCCGTAAGAAATCAGAGGCGGCCAGGAAGAACAAAAACAAGAAATTCTTTTAAAATTAATTCGGGCTGTCTTTGACAGCCCGAATTTTTCCTTGGGTTGCGTTGTTTAACTCAATGTGGTAAACTAATAGCGGTTACTTCGCTTGCTTTGGGGCGGAGAGTGTCGAACCTCAAAACCTCCCATTGACGGGAGGTTTCTTTTGATTAGCTGGAGGAAAAATGAAAAATATTGATTATAAAGGTTTAAGCGTCGGCTTTCTGCTTATCGCTTTCGGAATATTCACTGTAATAAGAGGCGTCACAGTCGGCGAAACGGATGTGGGCTCGATAATGTTTGCGACAATGTCTACTCCGATATATATGCAGTACGCCTTCGGCGCCGTGATGATATTAATCGGAATTTATCTTATTATACCGAAGAAAAAAGGGAAATAGTCCGGGCCTATTCAAGCAGGCGTGATAAAATGCTTTTTGCCTCGCTGAATACGAATATTGCCTTGTTAATTTTAAGAGCTTCCGCGGCCTGAAGCTTTTTTTTAACTGTTCCGGCGGTATCAAATAACACAAAGTGTGTATTTCCGTTTTCAAAGTATGTATAATAGTTGCAGCAGAGCTCAGGGGAGTAAAAGCTGGCTGAGGAATACCTGTCGTAGAGCTCGGAGAATTCCTCAAAGGAAAGGCTTTTTCCTTCGCCGTCTGGCGCGGGAAGCAAGAAATCCCTGAAAACCGGCTCAATGTCCAGTACTATTCTTTCGGGACCGAAGGCTTCAGCTGCCTCCGAAAGCCTTCGCTTAAGTGTGCCACCGGAAATGGCGGAGGAAATCAGCACCGCTGCGTTTTCATAATCCCAGCTGCACTGCTCATGGACATAAAAGGAAAGCTCAGCCGCTTTAAGTTCCTCGGAAAGCTGCCTGAAAAGCTCGCGGTTTTCGAAATTTACAAGAACGCCCGTAAATTTACGCGCTTTGCACTCCGTGATTATTTCCGAAACTAAAAAGTCGCTGACGAATTGCTCGCTCAAGTCCGAGCCGATTACCATTATGCCGCCGCTGATTTTCGACGCTTCCTCAGCGCGGTAAAGCTGGCCGTCGCCACCGACCCTGTATGCCATATGTGCCAGCTGCGTTTTAAGGCTCTGAGCGTCCTCAAGCTCTTCAGGCTGCGTGGCGACAATAAACTGCATAATATTTCACCCCTTGCTCGCACAAAATTGTGATTATATTTATTATTTATTACTTAAAATAAAAATTATGCTATCCTGTTGAGGTGTAAAATGTTTAAGGTATTGGTTCCGAAATTAAAGCTTGACTCTATATACGATATTAAGCCCGAACTGCTGCAAAAAAAGAACATTAAGCTCCTTCTAATGGATTTGGACAACACGATATCTCCGTATTCAGGCTCCGAGCCCTCCGAGGCGCTGAAGAGATGGAAGGAAGAGCTTATTTCGGCAGGTGTCGGGCTGTTTATCGTTTCAAACACAAGGACAGACCGTGCCAAGAGGTTTGCGGGGCTTTGGGGAGTGCCTTATGTTGACCATGCAAAAAAGCCCTTTTCGGATACTGTCGAAAATGTAATCAAAAAAATGGGCGCAAAGCGTGAGGAAACCGCGCTTGTGGGCGACCAGATTTTTACCGATGTTTGGGCGGGAAACCGAGCAGGCATATTATCCATCGTAGTTAAGCCTATTGAGCTTGGAAACCCGTTTCGCCGCATAAGATACTGGGGCGAATCTGTTTTCAGAGCTATGGGTGAAAAATCGTTTTAAGGAGGTCACAGGAATGAACCGTGTAAGCAGGATAAGGGCAAAGTTTAAAGAGTACGGAATAGACGCTCTGCTCATAACAACCGGCGTTAACCGCCAGTATGCCTGCGGCTTCCATTCGACAGAGGGAGTCGTGCTGATTACAAGCGACGAAGCCTATCTGTTTGTCGATTTTAGATATTTTGAAGCGGCTCAAAACGCCGAAAACGGAATGACGGTTCAATTGGTGGACTCTTCTAATACTTACAGAAAGCGCATTGAAGCGGCTCTTAAGGGGAAAAAGTATTCCGCAGTTGGCTTTGAGGAAAGCAGCATAAGCTACTGCGAATATAAAAAATACAGTAATGACATAATATCCTTGCCGATGAAGCCTGCTTCGGGGCTTCTCAATGAGCTTAGAAGAGTAAAGGACGAGGAAGAGGTATTAAGCCTCATCGCGGCGCAGAGAATATCCGAGAGGGCGCTCAGCGATGTTCTTGGGCTTATAAAGCCGGGCATTACTGAGCGTGAAATCTCGGCTGAGCTTGTTTACCGCATGCTGAAATACGGGGCGGAGAATACCTCCTTTGACCCGATAGTTGTCACGGGAACAAAAACCAGCATGCCGCACGGTGAAGCGGGGGACGAGGCGGTAAAGCTCGGAGACCTCGTTACTATGGATTTCGGCTGCCGCGTAAACGGCTATTGCTCGGATATGACCAGAACCGTTTCCATTGGGAGCGTATCGGATGAGATGCGCAGTGTATACGATATCGTGCTGAGCGCTCAGCAAGCCGGAATTGCCGCCGCAAAGGCGGGCGTCAAAGGCCGCGATATAGACGCCGCCGCCAGAAATGTTATAAGCAAGGCGGGTTACGGACAGTATTTCGGGCACAGCTTCGGGCATGGACTCGGGCTTAATATTCACGAGGAGCCCAACGCGTCACCTACGTCGGAAATTATAATGCCGGCCGGCGCCGTGATTTCGGCCGAACCGGGGATATATCTGCCGGGGAAGTTCGGGGTTCGGATTGAAGATGTTGTAATTCTCGGCGAAAACGGATGCAGGAACATAACTCTGGCAAAAAAAGAGCTTATTATCCTGTAAATAAACACAATTTTACTTGCAAAAATTTACGGAATAATATAGAATATCCTGTAGATTTAAA
>CAYQMY010000204.1:0-4000 GCA_964418735.1 uncultured Oscillospiraceae bacterium
ACGGCGCGGATATAGTTGTCCACTCCGCAACCAAGTTCATCGGCGGTCACGGCACGGTCCTTGGGGGCGTTATCATCGACAGCGGAAAGTTCGACTGGGAGCAAAACGATAAGTTCCCGGGCCTCACAAAGCCGAACCCCTCTTATCACGGCGTAGTCTTTACCAAAGCGGTGGGAAGCATTGCATATATAATCAAACTTCGCACCACGCTGATGAGAGACACTGGCGCGGCAATCAGCCCCTTTAACTCCTTCCTGCTCCTTCAGGGACTCGAAACCCTCTCTCTGCGCCTAGAGCGCCATGTGGAAAACGCGCTAAATGTTGTTGAGTTTCTAAAAAACCATCCGCTGGTAGAAAGGGTCAACCACCCCTCGCAGACAACGGGAAGAGCCAAGGAGCTATACGACAGCTATTATCCAAAGGGCGGCGCCTCGATTTTCACCTTTGAAGTCAAGGGCACGCAGGAGCAGGCCAAAAAATTCACCGAATCTCTTGAGCTTTTTTCCCTGCTCGCAAACGTTGCCGACGTCAAATCCCTTGTAATACACCCGGCCTCGACCACTCACTCCCAGCTATCTTCCGAAGAACAGCTCAAGGCCGGCATCAAGCCGACGACAGTCAGGCTTTCGATTGGCACGGAGCATATAGACGATATTATCGCCGACCTTAAGCACGGCTTTGAGTCGATCAAATTATAAGGAGATATTCGTCATGTCAAAAATATATACGTCGATAGATCAGCTTATCGGAAAAACTCCTCTGCTTGAGCTCACGAATTTTGAAAAAGCAAACAATCTCGGCGCAACAATACTCGCTAAGCTTGAGTACTTCAATCCCGCCGGCAGTGTCAAAGACAGAATCGCCAAGGCGATGCTTGATGACGCGGAGGCAAGAGGCATACTTAATAAAGACTCGGTCATAATAGAACCGACAAGCGGAAATACAGGCATCGGGCTCGCCTCCGTCGCGGCGGCGAGAGGCTACCGTTTAATCATCACGATGCCCGAAACCATGTCCGTGGAGCGCCGCAATCTCACGAGGGCCTATGGCGCGGAAATCGTTCTAACCGAGGGAGTAAAGGGCATGAAGGGCGCTATCGCCAAAGCCGAGGAGCTGGCAAGGGAAATCCCGAACAGCTTTATTCCCGGTCAGTTTAAAAATCCCTCAAATCCGGCTGTACACCGCGCTACAACCGGCCCCGAGATATGGGAGGACACCGACGGCAAAATTGATATCTTTGTTGCAGGTGTTGGAACAGGCGGCACAATCACAGGTGTCGGCGAGTATCTGAAATCCAAAAATCCCGGGGTAAAGGTTGTCGCCGTCGAGCCTGCCGCTTCTCCCGTGCTCTCTACAGGCGCTTCAGGCTCACACAAAATTCAGGGAATCGGAGCAGGCTTTGTCCCAGAGGTTCTGAACACCAAGATTTACGATGAAATCATAAGGGTAGAAAACGACGCGGCCTTTGAGACCGGCAAGGCAGTTAGCAAGACCGACGGCGTGCTCGTCGGAATATCGTCCGGTGCCGCACTCTGGGCAGCCGCAGAGCTTGCCAAGCGTCCAGAGAACAGGGGAAAGGTCATCGTGGCTCTTCTTGCTGATACCGGTGAGCGCTATCTCTCCACTCCCCTGTTTGCCGACTGATCATTATAATTTTCAAAATAGATATACGGAGATTAAGGATATGAAAATATACGCAGATAACGCGGCGACAACAAAAATGAGCCGCACTTCAATAGAAGCCATGCTGCCGTACATGGATACAATTTACGGCAACCCCTCGAGCCTTTATTCGCTCGGTCAGGAGGCCGCTAAAGGTCTTTTGGAAGCCAGAGAAACAGTCGCGCGATGTCTCGGCTGCGAAGCGAAGGAAGTAATTTTCAACTCCGGCGGCAGCGAGTCCGACAATCAGGCGATTATATCTGCCGCGATGATCGGAGAAAAGAAGGGCAAAAAGCACATAATTTCCTCAGCTTTCGAGCATCACGCGGTCCTGCATACCCTTAACAGGCTTGAAAAGCTGGGCTTTGAGGTAACCCTGCTCGATGTCCATGAAAACGGCATTGTAACCGCTCGGGATGTCGCGTCCGCAATCCGCGAGGACACCTGCCTTGTGACGATAATGTTTGCGAACAACGAAATCGGCACAATACAGCCGATCGCTGAAATCGGAGCTGTTTGCCGCGAAAAGGGCGTGCTGTTCCACACCGACGCTGTTCAGGCCGCGGGGCACATCAAAATTGACGTAAAGGCTCAAAACATAGATTTGTTATCTATTTCAGCGCACAAGTTCCACGGCCCTAAGGGTATGGGCGCACTGTATGCGCGCAAAGGCATTGCGCTGACTAGGCTCATCGAGGGCGGCTCTCAGGAGCGCGGCTTTAGAGCCGGAACGGAAAACGTTCCCTCAGTCGTAGGAATGGCGGCTGCTCTTGAGGAGGCCTGCGCTAACCTCGACGAAAACGCAAAAAAGATTTCCGCGCTTCGCGATAGGCTCATTGACGGTCTTTCAAAGATACCGCACTCGATACTCAACGGAGACCGCCAGCGCAGGCTTCCCGGCAACGTAAACTTCTGCTTTGAGGGCATCGAGGGCGAATCTCTGCTTCTGCTGCTCGACCACAAAGGCATATCAGCCTCGTCAGGCTCCGCCTGCACCTCAGGCTCACTTGACCCAAGCCATGTCCTTCTCGCAATCGGAAGGCCACACGAGGTCGCGCACGGCTCGCTCCGCCTGTCGCTTTGCGATTTGAACACGGAAGAGGAAGTTGATTATATTCTAAAGGTCGTTACCGAAACGGTTGAATACTTAAGAAGCATTTCTCCCGTTTGGCGTGACCTAGTAAACGGCAAGAAAAGCTTTGTGCTTAGATAGGAGTATCGATATGGGACTTTACAGTGAAAAGGTAATGGATCATTTTATGAATCCGAGAAATGTCGGCGTAATTGAGGACGCCGACGGTGTCGGCGAGGTCGGCAACGCCAAGTGCGGCGATATCATGAAGATATATCTGAAAATTGAAAACGACACAGTCGCAGACGCAAAGTTTGAGACCTTTGGCTGCGGCTCAGCCATCGCTTCAAGCTCTATGGCCACAGAAATGATTAAGGGCAAGCCGCTTAAAGAGGCTTTAACCGTCACGAACAAGGCGGTGGCTGAGGCTCTCGACGGACTTCCCCCGCACAAGATGCACTGTTCGGTGCTCGCAGAGGAAGCTATAAAACTTGCGGTCAAGGACTACTACGACAAAAACGGTATCGGCTACGACAGCACGAGGTTCCCAAGCTGCGAAGGCTGCGAGCACTGCGGTAACTGTAAATGACAACACGGGAATTGCAGGACGAGATCCTGCGGCTTAAAAAGGAAAACGGCATCTGTATTCTGGCTCACGCTTATCAAAGCCATGACATCTGGGAGGTCGCGGATTACGTCGGCGACTCCTTCGGACTCAGTCAGGAGGCTGAAAAGGCGCCGCAGAAGACAGTTCTGATGTGCGGCGTCAGATTTATGGCGGAAACCGTGAAAATCCTGTCACCGGAGAAAAAGGTTCTGCTTTCTCATAGAGAGGCTGGCTGTCCTATGGCCGACCAGATGGATAAGGACATGCTTTTGCAGCTAAAGGAGATGTACCCAGACTACGCGGTTGTGGCTTACATCAACACAACGGCGGAGATGAAAACAGTCTGCGATGTCTGCGTAACCTCCTCCTCGGCAGTCAAGATTGTGCAGAAAATCGACAGCCCCAACATTCTGTTTGTTCCCGACAGCAATCTCGGCGACTGGATTGCAAAGCAGGTTCCCGAAAAAAACATAAAGCTTGTTCGCGGCGGCTGCCCAACTCATCTTCGAATGAATGTAAAGGATGTTGAAAAACTTTATGCAGCATCAGTGGATTTTATTTATGATACAGAATTATTAAAAGTTAATACTATTTCGTCTTCTGAATTTATAGGTAAATATTTAAATAATATTATAGAGTTAGGTGGAGAAACTGATAAA
>CAYQMY010000205.1:0-3944 GCA_964418735.1 uncultured Oscillospiraceae bacterium
GGATTCTGGCGGGATCGTTGCCGACGTCGGGCTGTTTGAAGAAGAACTCGTCGTATTTGCCGGCGATTACTCCCCAGTGGCAGTTTGCGAAATAAGTGCCTTCAATGCCCTTGAACGTTAGCGGAGTGTATGTAGGATCAAAGCCCTGCTCGCAGACGGCCTTAATTCTCATTGGACCCTTGCCGGTAATTTCCTGCTGCATGTAGTAGGTCATCGCCATCGTGACCATTCTTGCGCCCATCGAGTGACCGACGAGGGCGATTTTGTCGGTGTCCACGCAGGTAAGATTGTTGCAAGCGTACTCAACAAGCTCGACTACGCTTCCGCTGTCTTTAGCGCCCAGCAATTTTGAGGTGCTGGTCGGTGAAGAGCTGCCCTGGCCGTAGGCGTCGCCTGAAATAACGATAAAGCCGCGACGAGCAAGCTCGACCATGTTCATGTCCTGCATCTCAAGATTGTGCTGGCTGCCGTGCTGAGCCACAACCAAGGGCAGCTTGTTTTTTGAGCTTGCGTCATTTGGCAGATAAATTTCGGCGTTGAGCTCAAGTCCGCCGCCCGTAATAAGCTTGAAGTGGCGGACGGTTACGGTTCCGCCGGCTGTCTGTGCGAAGTATGCTCCAAAAATGCTGATGATGATCAATGCGATGGAGATAACTAGCCAGGCCTTCGTAGATAAACGTTTTTTCTTCTCCATAATTTCTCCCCTTTTCTTATTTGCTGATAATATAGTACTGCGGATGAATTGCCCGTATTCCTGTCTTGCCTTACAAAAATACAAGAAGCACCGCTGTAAAAACCTGGTATTATTGCAGAAAACCAGCTGAATATTGCAATGTGCACGTTAGCCAAAACGATTTAGGTAATAATAAATTATCGCGCCCTGCGCGAAGATGATTTGCGTTTTGATAATCAAAATGTTTATATTTCTTTCGACCTAAAATTAACACAACTTAGAATACAACTCAATACTGATTTGGGTTTATACGATATTTTCATCGTATATCCTAATGATAAAATCTTAATATTGGTAATGTTTTTGTGATTTGTATTTATTTTTTGGCATCGATTTTTAAATTTGTACTATTTTGTAATAATTCTTGCTTTACTGGTATTACCAGATATATAATTTAGTTAATAAACTTTTAAATTGGGGCGGCGATAACTTGCAAAGGAAGTACTTACAGCTGTGTGCACATATTACCGATGCTGTCAAGGCGGGCAAATATTCGACGGGGGACAAGCTGCCAACGGAGCTTGAGCTCGCCGAAAAATACAGCATCAGCCGACAAACGGTTCGGCAGGCTCTTGAAAAGCTTGAAAAAGACGGATTTATAGAAAAAGTGCAGGGAAGCGGCTCATATATAACGGAAGCGGCGGCAAAAATAAAAAAGACAATGCGCATTGCTGTTATAACAACCTATATCGGCTCATATATATTCCCCTTGATTCTGCGAGGAATCGAGGAGGTTGCGACAGCAAACAATTATTCTCTGATGATGTGGGCGACGAATAACAGTATTGCAAGGGAGAGAAAGATACTCCACAATATTTCCTTAAATTCGGTTGACGGCATTATTGTTGAGGGCACGAAGACTGCGCTTCCAAATCCCAATCTCGCTTTTTATAAAAACCTCACGGAAAAAAACATACCGATTGTGTTTTTCGACAGCTATTACCCCGAGCTTGTGGAAGGCAGGCATGAAAAAAGTGTATATGTTGTGACAGAGGACTACTGGGGTGCCTTTAATTTGACCGCTGAGCTTATCCGCGGCGGCCACAGCTTAATATGCGGAATTTTTAAAAGCGACGATATACAGGGGATAAGGCGCTTTTCCGGCTACATAGACGCGCTGACGGAGAAGGAAATCGATATTAATGACGACTGCATCATTTGGTTTAATACAGAAACGAAGTTTATGCTTAAGCAGCAGCTCGCCCAGTCGAAAATGATTTCTGAATGCTCTGCTATAGTGTGCTATAACGATGAGGCGGCGGTGCAGGTGCTCGCTTTTCTGGATGAAAATCCCGGAAATGTAACCGCGCTTCGGAGCTTCGACGGAACAATATCGCGTGAGCACAGAAGAATTGATTTTAAGTCATGCTCCCATCCGATGGAAAATCTGGGACGAATCGCGGCAAACAAGCTGCTTCAAATAATAAACGGAGGCAGGGAGGAAAGCTGCGTAATGCAGTGGGAATAGTGGGGAAAACACTCAAAAATTAATGAATATTTTAAAAAATTCGGATAATAATCAGTAGCGTGAATCGAAGTTTTAGTGTTTGGTATATGACGCCATAAACCACATAATTTACTTGAATATAAGTTTTTATAGGGGTAAAGATATTAATGGGGACAACCCCAATATATAAAATTTCAAGGAGTTATGTAAAATGGCAAATAACAATCAGCTCGTAAATGTTAACGCTCGTGACGCCATGAACCGCTTCAAGATGGAAACCGCCGCTCAGGTCGGTGTTACACTTAAGCAGGGTTATAACGGCGACATCACCGCAAGGCAGGCCGGAAGCATCGGCGGCCAGATGGTCAAAAAGATGATCGAAGCCTACGAGAACGGCATAAAGTAATAACTGCATTTTCCTAAAAAAAGAAGGCGGCATCGTATGATGCTGCCTTTCTTTGTTGCCTGATTATTTGTTTGTATCACTTATTTCTTGTATTCAAATTCAAGGTCATAAATGCTGACGGTATCGCCTTCCTGTATGCCCATACCCTCCAGGCGGTCAAACAAACCTGAGCTTCTGAGCGTTCTGTCGAAGAACATTCTTGACTCGAAATCTGAAAAGTTTATAGACCCAAGCAGTCTTTCCATCCAAGCGCCCTCGATAATATACACATTGCCGTCCTCGACGGTTATGGTAAGGTCGTCTATCGATTCGGGCACGGGTTCGGGAGCCACATAATCGGCGGCGAACACCTGAACAGGGGGGAGCTGAGAAAGCTCCTCGGCAATTGCCATTACGAGGTCGTGTACGCCCATATGTGCGGCGGCTGAAATGGCGAAAAAGCGATAACCCTTCTCTTCGATATAGGCCTTAAACTCATCGAGTATTTTATTGTCACCAAGTATGTCGCACTTGTTGGCGGCTACAATCTGAGGTCTGCCGGCAAGCTCCGGGCTGTATCTTGAAAGCTCCTCGTTGATCTTCTCAAAGTCATCGAAAGGATCGCGGCCCTCGCTGCCGGAAATATCGACGATGTGGACAATCAGACGGCAGCGCTCGATGTGCCTGAGGAAATCATGCCCGAGCCCCGCGCCTTCAGAGGCGCCCTCAATAATTCCGGGAATGTCCGCCATTACAAAGGAGCTGCCCTCAGCGGCATATACGACTCCCAGATTTGGAAAAAGAGTTGTAAAGTGATAGTTCGCGATCTTCGGATGGGCCTTCGAAACAACAGACAGCAGGGCGGACTTGCCGACATTCGGAAAACCCACAAGCCCTACATCTGCTAAAAGCTTAAGCTCAAGCACTATTTCGCGTTTTTGCCCCGAAAGTCCCGGCTTTGCAAAGCGCGGAGCCTGCCGAGTGGGAGTCGCAAAATGACTGTTGCCCCAGCCGCCGTTTCCGCCCCTTGCGACAACAAAGGGCTCGCCGTCAGCCATATCCTTGATTATTCCGCCCGTTTCCTTGTCTATCACAAGGGTGCCGCGGGGTACTTTGAGGGTCAGGGATTCGCCGTCCTTGCCGAAGCAGTTTCTGCCTCCGCCGTCGGCCCCGTTGCCCGCAACGTATTTTCTTTTATATCGGAAGTCCATAAGCGTTGACATATTATTATCGGCAACAAGAATAACATCGCCGCCCCTGCCGCCGTCTCCGCCGTCCGGGCCTCCTGCCGAAATATACTTTTCGCGGTGAAACGCGATCGCGCCGTTTCCGCCGTTTCCGGCTATTACGGTGATCGGTGCCTTATCTACAAACATTTT
>CAYQMY010000206.1:0-3862 GCA_964418735.1 uncultured Oscillospiraceae bacterium
GGGCTTATCTCGGAAAAGAGATTGTCCGTTAAAGTATATATCTGTTCCGAAGGCTTTGAGCACATCGTGCTTCTCGCCTCCCGACAGGAAGAACGCCTCGTCCATCTTAACTTCCCAAGCTCTCAGAGCAAGTACAATTCTTTCATACGAGAAATCGCTGCTCATACTGACAAGAGCGGTTCTGACAGGAACAACTTCCTTCGGAAACTTCCTTTGCAGGAAGGCAATCATCTTTATAAGCTTGGCATAAGGCCCGTCCGGCGCCTGCTTCTGGGCATTCTGCTTTTCATACTCCAAAAAGGCCTTCATTCCGTAAGTCTGATATAATTGCTCCGACTCTGCGGAGAAAGTTATGGCGTCCGCCGCAAAAGCGATTTTTATCTGCTCCTCTTCGTCATCAGCTAGGGCCGATTTCGGATAATCGCAGAGTATTCCCGCCGCGATATTCGCCTTTAACGACTGTCGAACATCGTCCTCATCCGCAGAGAGAAAAACGTCGGTTTTAAAGGCGGCAAGATAAGGCGCAATATCCACCTCGCCAACTATTGCCGCCCGTGAGATATCCAGCCCGTAGTACTCTATCGAATTAAAAATCCTCAGACTGTCATCGGCACTTTCTCGGCTTATCACGATGATTTCTATCTTCTTTTCCTCCAGCATCATGGAGTTTATACGAAGTAGTGCCTTTATCAGCTGATAGCCCGGACCGGGCCTTAGAATTTCCTTCTCCTGCTCCACAAAAAACGAGGAGCTGTCCCGAATCTCATTTTCTTCGCTGCTTTCCTTTTTCGTTTCACAGTCGAACAGGGCGCTGGAAGATACGGCCACAACTAAAGAATTAATATAACTCTGCGACATATAATACGTTTCCTTTCTTCGGTTTATTAAGTAAAATTGCTCGTTTTACATTTATTACCATCATAGCATAGCTTTTCCGAAAAATCCACTGATTAATCCAATTAATTTACAATTATTGTAATCAGAGGTTTTAATTGTTCATGCTTTGTTAACAATTTATAAATTAAATCGCCTGCGAGGTATGTTATAATAATATCATTGGATTTTCTGCTACATAAGCTTCTAAGGAGTACATAATGAAAAAAGGAATACTTAAAAAAGCGGCGGCCGCCGCTTTGAGCTTCAGCCTGCTTCTCGGGACAGGCACGGGAGCTTACGCCGCCTTTCCCGAAACGATTTTACATCAAGCCGGCACAAAGCTTTCAAATGGTACCAGTCTCTTCACGAATACCTATTGGAAGGACAGCGTAACCGACAAGGTTACGGAAAACTATATAAGCTACACCCCGAACAGCACCGTTAAGCCTGTGGTGGTTTACGGCTCCAAGGTCTGCAACTACGGAAACTTCAACGACATGGCGGGTCTGCTTGAGAAAAATGGCTACAACGTTATTGGAGGAATAAACGGGGATTATTTCAACACGGATACCTGCCAGCCGCTAGGCATAATAATAACCGACGGCAAGCTTAAAAGCTCCGACGACGGTCATTTCGCGGTTGGCTTCAAGGCCGACGGCACGGCCGTTTTTGGCTCTCCCGCTTTGAATATGAGCGTAACGGTTGACAGCAATACATATACCTTAGCAGGAATAAACAAGGAGCGCACAGACAGCGGCCTTTACCTCTTTACCGAGGACTTTTCCTACACCACAAAAAACACTGGCGGCGGCACCGACGTGGTTCTCGGCATAGTAAGTGGCGGAGACCTGACAGTAAATTCGCAGATTACGCTTAAGGTCGAGAGCGCCGCTCATTCAACTGGAGCAATTGAGCTTCCAGCCGGAAAAATGCTGCTCTCTCTTTCGGACAAGTCACCCGGGCAAGAGATTTTGAAGCAGTTCACCGTCGGCAAAACAATTACTCTTAAGGTGAGCTGCGCCGATACGCAGTGGAACAGCGTGCAGTTCGCGAGCGGCTCTCTCTATAAGCTTATAACCGACGGCAAGCTTGAGAGCGGCCTTGAAGACGATACTGAAGCCCCGAGAACCGCAGTCGGGCAAAAGCCTAACGGAGAAATAATACTCTATACAGTGGACGGTCGCCAGTCGGGTCACAGCATGGGAGCAACGATAAACGAAGTGGCGGAGAGGCTTCTCAAAATGGGCTGCAGAGAAGCAACCTTAATGGACGGCGGAGGCAGCACCACACTCGGAGCGAAATACATAGGAAGCAGCAGCTACTCTACCATAAACAAGCCCTCCGGCGTAGAAATGCGCAACGTTACGAGCTTTATCATGCTTGCGTCAAAGGGCAGCGGAGACGCCGCCAATATGGCAATCTACCCTTATGACACCCTGATGCTGCCTGGAGCACAAAAAACCTTCACCGCGGGAAAATCGGATAATTTCGGCAACCCGAAAAGCACCGGCAGCGTATCCTGGCAGCTCAAGTCAGGCACAGGCACCCTTAGCAGCTCAGGAGTATTTAAGCCGTCCGGAACAGGCACCTCGGTGATCTCCGCTTCGTCAAGCGGTCTTACGGCCTCAACCACCGTTTGCGTGGTCAACCCCGACTCCGTAGCAATCCTCAGCGAAAGCACGGGAGACGAGCTCAAAGCCATTACGCTTGAAGCCGGTCAAAACGTTTCCCTGACAGCTGAAGCCATATACAAGCACCTGCGTATAGATACTCAGGATTCCGAATTTTCCTGGAAGCTCTCCGGGGATGTCGGCAACATAGACGCCAGCGGAACGCTTACCGCCGGACTTACATACAGCACCGGAACCCTTACGGTCACTGCCGGTACGGTTTCTGCCAGCATACCCGTTACGGTTGAGCTGTCCATAACAAAGCTCGAGGACTTTGAGGGAGACTCCCTCAAGCTAAGCGGAACTCCCAAGAATGCAACTGCAGCGCTAAGCCGCGACATGGACCATGTCCGATTTGGCCGTCAAAGTGCCAACGTTAAATACGACCTTAAAAGCGGAAGCGCCCTCATCCCTCTCAGCTTTAACCTATCCAGCACCACGCCGTATATCTCGGCATGGGTATATGGAGACGGCTCTGGTAATACCCTGCAGTTTTTGACCTCCACAGGCACAACGGAAAGCACAACTCTGGACTTTACAGGCTGGAAGCAGCTTGTGCTTGCGGCGAAGTCGGGCATCACTGGAATTCAGATATCCGGCAAGGGCTCCGGCGAAATCTGGCTTGACCACATCACTGCGGAATCCGCCCCTGCCAAGGACACGAAAGCGCCTGTCATATCCTCGCCTACAATTAATAACTCCCTGCTGTCTGCCGGAATCTGGGACGACTATGACTGCAGCTTAAACTACTACGACATATCGGTTTACTGTGACGGCAAGCCCCTAGAATACGATTACGAAAACGGACAGCTTCAGTCTAACCTGCCGACGCTTGACCCGAGCCTCTCACACAGGATTACTATTTACGCTTCAGATACCAGCGGAAACCTATCCAGACTGTCTCTTGATATTCCGGCCAAGGAGGCTGCCAAGGAGGTCTTTTCCGATTTGAAAGGGCACTGGTCCGAGGCCTATGTCAACTATCTTTACAACATGAAAATAGTGAGCGGAATTTCCGACAACAACGTTTTGCAATATCAGCCAAACAATAAAATGACTCGTGAACAGTTCGCCGTCGTAATGGCAAAGTACCTCGGCCTTGATCTGAGCAAGTATGCTGAAACAAAGCTGGACTTCGCGGACCTGTCGAAAATACAGCCCTACGCCCTGCCTTCCGTAAAGGCGATGTACGCGCTCGGAATAATAAAGGGCGTAGCTGACGGCAAGACTATTAACTTTAACCCCTCCGATTCGCTGACGCGAGCTCAGGCGATGACCATAATAGGCCGTATTACCCCCGCCGGGTATGTCATACC
>CAYQMY010000207.1:0-3856 GCA_964418735.1 uncultured Oscillospiraceae bacterium
GGTACTATTCGTTCTTTGAAAGCATGAAAAACGGAGTGTTTTACGCATACCCGTTCATTACAATTGGGTTTATGATTTCAGAAAAACAGGATTCTTTTAAATGGAAAACAGTCACGCTTTGCCTTGCGGGAGCGATTTCATGGGGCTTGTTGGCAGTGGAGAGCTTTTTGCAGACAAAGCTGAAATGGAACAGCGGAGGTGTCGACAGCGGTTTTTTTCTCCCAGTCCTAGTCTTATTTATTTTTTTAGCTGTTCTTAACCTTGAAAAAAAGTCATTTTCCGAACAAAAATGTGAGCTTCTTAGAAATATGAGTATACTTATGTTCCTCACACAACGCATTTTCATTACACTCGGCAGATATGCCGGTCTTGATCAGACACTCCACTCTTTTCTGTGGTTCTTGGCAACACTTGTGTGCACAATGCTGTTTTCACTGCTTATAATCGTGCTGTCCAAACGGTATCGTGTGTTCGAAAAATTGTATAGGTAGGTGGGGAGATGGAACCAAAAATAATTGTGGCGCCTGATTTTGCTGATAAAATTCGACCGCAAGTTGAAAAGCTAGGATTTACTGTGGTAAAAAGCTTAGATGAGTTGAGTAAAGAAAAATTACAATATGTCGAAGCTGTGATTGGAACACCACCTAAAGATAAACTAAAATTGCTGCCAAACTTGAGATGGCTTCAACTCAACTCAGCGGGGACAAATGGATATGAAAATCCATTACTCTATGCAGACCCCGGCGAGCTGCTTATAACCAGTGCGATAGGTGTTTACAGCATACCAATCGCTGAATACACGATTGGCGCTATGATATTGATGAGTAAAAAAGCATTAGCGAATAATTTGTGTACAAGATTGTGGCATAAGCGTTTGCGAATTGACGCTGAGAGCGATATTGAGCTTTCAATTTCGAATGTGGCAATCTGGGGAACCGGAAACATTGGAACAACGCTTGGAAAAATGCTCAGGGGACTTGGCTGTCAGAATATTATCGGCATCAACAGGCAGGGAAGGAGTGCACAGTATTTTGACAGTACCTATAGCTTAAGCGAATCGGTTGCCGTCATCAGGGAATCCGATTACATCATATCGGTTATGCCGGAGAATTCAGATAGCATTGGTTTCTGGAACTTGAGTAAGTTTTCTGAAATGAAAAAACGCTGTATATTCATAAATGTCGGCAGGGGAAGTGCCGTTGTGCAAAGGGATTTAATAAAAGCTCTAAATAACAAGATGCTGTCCGGCGCAGTGCTTGACGTAAGCGATCCCGATCCGATACCACTGTACAGCATCTTAAGAAACGTAAATCGCTTGCTACTTACAAATCATGCTTCTTACTTTTCGAACCTCAATTCAGAAAGGTTTGAAAAGTTGGTTTTTGAGCAGTTAGAGAAATATCTCACCGGGGAAGAGCTTTGCGGCAGATGTATTCTAGAATAGTGTTTTAGCAATTTAGTCATTAGTTTGTTTGTTAACAGGAGAAAAATAATAATGACACTATATAACAGTTTGAAAAACAAGCAATCTAAACTTTCCCTTGTCGGTTTGGGTTATGTTGGCATGCCTATAGCAATCGCCTTCGCAAGAGAAGGTATCGACGTAATAGGTTTCGATCTCAACAAAGCTAAAATAGATTTATATAAATCCGGTATCGACCCGACACATGAAGTTGGAAACGATGCTATAAAAAACACCTCAGTTGAATTTACTGCGGACGAAGAAAAACTCCGCGAAGCAAAATTTCACATTATTGCAGTCCCGACACCGGTAAATCAGGATAAAACGCCTGATTTGTCACCTGTTATCGTCGCAAGCACAATACTTGGTCGCAATCTTACAAAAGGCTCAATTGTTGTCTTTGAGTCAACTGTTTATCCCGGAGTGACAGAGGACGTTTGCGTTCCGATTCTTGAGAAAGAATCCGGCTTGAAATGCGGTCCCGATTTTAAAATCGGATATTCTCCTGAACGTATAAATCCGGGAGATCAGCTGCACAGACTTGAAAACATACGCAAGATAGTTTCGGGTATGGATGAGGAAGCGCTTGAGGAAATTGCAAATGTTTACAATCTTGTTATTAAAGCTGGCGTATATAAAGTATCGAGCATAAAAACCGCAGAAGCAATAAAGGTCGTTGAAAACAGTCAGCGCGACATCAATATCGCATTCATGAATGAGCTCGCTATGGTATTCGACCGTATGGGAATCGACACCGCTGAAGTTGTCGAAGGTATGAATACCAAATGGAATGCCCTCGGCTTCCGTCCGGGGCTTGTCGGAGGGCATTGCATCGGTGTCGATCCCTATTACTTTACATATGAGGCGGAAAAGCTCGGTTATCACAGCCAGATTATTTTATCCGGACGTAAGGTAAATGACGGTATGGGCGAGTTTATAGCCAACACAATAATCAAAAAACTAGTCCTCGCAGACAAAAGGGTTAAGGAGTCCAAAGTCGTTATATTGGGCATTACATTCAAGGAAAACTGTCCGGATACAAGGAACAGCAAGGTTAATGACATTATTAAAAAGCTCCGTGAATACGGAATTATTCCAATAGTTGTGGACCCTCAGGCAAATCACGCCGATGCAAAGCATGAGTATGATGTCGAGCTTGTACCGTTAGCTTCCATAAAAGATGCGGATTGTATAGTTTTGGCCGTTGCTCACGACGAATTTAAAGCGCTTACGCTTAACGATATAGATAAATTATATAGAGATATTCCTAATAATGAAAAAGTACTTATTGATGTAAAAAGCATACTGGACAAAAAATCCATCGACAATATGGGATATATGTATTGGAGACTGTAAAATGAATACATTTACAAATAGAGTGCTTTTGATTACTGGCGGAACGGGTTCCTTCGGAAACGCCGTGCTCAAGCGCTTTCTGACCACGGATATAGGCGAAATACGGATTTTTTCACGCGATGAGAAAAAGCAGGACGGTATGCGCCAGCTGTTCCAGACGAGTTATCCAGAGTATTCGGAAAAGATAAAGTTTTATATCGGGGACGTGCGCGATATATCCTCTGTGAAAAACGCGATGGGCGGCGTCGATTTTGTGTTTCATTCCGCGGCGCTCAAGCAGGTGCCCTCCTGCGAGTTTTTTCCCATGGAGGCCGTCAAAACGAACGTAATCGGCACCGAAAACGTGCTGTCCGCGGCAATAGACGCGGGAGTGAAAAAGGTTATTTGCCTTTCAACTGACAAGGCAGCCTATCCCGTAAACGCGATGGGAGCTTCTAAGGCCATGATGGAAAAGGTGGTTTCGGCGAAAAGCCGCACCACAGACCAGACAAAAATGTGCTGCACACGCTACGGCAACGTGCTTTGCAGCCGAGGCAGCGTTGTGCCGATTTGGATTGAACAGCTGAAGGCCGGAAAGCCTATTACCGTAACAGAGCCTGAAATGACGCGATTCATTATGACGCTTGAGGAGGCCGTAGACCTTGTTATATTTGCGTTTAAGAACGGCGCCTCCGGCGATATTCTTGTGCAGAAGGCTCCCGCCTGCACGATAAGGCTTTTGGCGGAGGCAGTCAGAGAGCTTTTTGGAAGCAGCGATACCGAGATGAAAATAATTGGCATACGCCACGGTGAAAAGATGTATGAAACCCTGCTGACTAACGAGGAATGTGCCTTTGCGGAAAGCCTCGGGAACTTTTACCGTGTGCCCTGCGACAAGCGCGACCTCAACTATAATTTGTTCTTCAGTCAGGGAGACGAAAAGCGAAACACTCTTACGGAATTAAACAGCAACAATACGACTCCGCTCGGCTTCGAGGAGGTAAAGGAGAAGCTTCTGACACTGCGCTACATACGCGGCGAGCTTGCGGCTATGGGTAG
>CAYQMY010000208.1:0-3840 GCA_964418735.1 uncultured Oscillospiraceae bacterium
TACGCTTTGAAAAGGGCAGCGAACCGCCGATTAACAGTCTTTTATACGCACCCTCAGTCAACGTGCACATGGAGGTGGCTCTGCAGATGGAGCCCGGCATGGTGCGCTGTGTATCTCTTGAGGCGACTGACGGCATTTCGTGCGGAATCGACGTTCTGTACACCGGAGGCGGAATTACGGTTCCCGTAGGTGACGCTGTTTTGGGGCGCGCCATAGACGTACTCGGAAGACCGATAGACGGTGGCGGCGAAATAGACACAAAGGAGCGCATGCCCATACACAGGGAGCCGCCCTCTTTCAAAACTCAAAAGCCTACTACCGAGGTGCTTTGTACCGGAATCAAGGTAATCGATCTGCTCGTTCCTTACCCAAAGGGCGGAAAAATAGGACTTTTCGGCGGAGCCGGTGTCGGCAAAACCGTGCTTATAATGGAAATGATTCACAACATTGCGACGAACCACGGGGGATATTCGGTTTTCGCGGGCGTCGGTGAGAGAAGCCGTGAGGGCAACGAGCTTGTTTCCGATATGAAAACCTCTGGCGTTATAGATAAGACAATGCTGGTATTCGGACAGATGAACGAGCCGCCCGGCTCGCGTATGAGAACCGCGCTGACGGGGCTTACGCTTGCCGAATATCTGCGCGATAAGAAAAAGCAGGACGTTCTCCTTTTTATCGACAATATTTTCCGCTTTATTCAGGCGGGCAACGAGGTTTCTTCAATGCTTGGGAGAATGCCGGCTTCCGTCGGCTATCAGCCGACGCTGGCAAACGAGCTGGGCGCACTAGAGGAGCGTATCGCGACGACGGACGACGGCTCGATTACCTCGGTACAGGCGGTCTATGTTCCCGCGGACGATCTGACTGATCCGGCCCCTGCCGCGATTTTCTCACACCTTGACGCGACAACGGTTCTTTCGCGCAGCATTGCCGAGCAGGGCATTTATCCGGCGGTAAGCCCGCTGGATTCAAGCTCAAGGCTGCTTGACCCGTATATAATCGGAAACGAGCACTACGAAACCGCGAGAAGGGTTCAGGAATGCCTGCAGCGTTACAGCGAGCTTAAAGATATAATCGCGATTCTCGGCATGGAGGAGCTCAGCGAGGCTGACAGAATGACGGTTTACAGAGCCCGCAAGATGCAGCGCTTCCTGTCTCAACCCTTCTCCGTTGCGGAGGTCTTTACCGGTATGCCGGGAAAATTCGTACCTCTTGAAAAGACAATCGAGGGCTTTAAGGCAATAGCCGACGGCGAGGTTGACGATCTGCCCGAGCAGGCGTTTTTCAACGTCGGAGATATCAGCGAGGCGCGCGAGAAGGCTGAAATGCTTAAGAAGGGCGGCGCGTAGGAATGAAACTTTTTGAGCTTCAGATTATGACGCCGGAAAAAGAGTTTTATTCGGGCAAGGTCGAGGCGCTTACTGTTTCGCTTCCTGACGGTCAGCTTACTGTTCTTGCGGGGCACACGCCAATGGTGGCGGCTTTGGCTATCGGAGAGTTTAAGTTCAAAAAGGACGGCAAGTGGGTTGACTGCGTCAATACCGCAGGCTTTATGGAAGTGAGGCCGGATAAGGTTGCGATGTTTCTGCAGGCCTGCGAATATCCTGATGAGATAGATGCGGAACGCGCCAAGGCGGCCCTGGAGTACGCTAAGGAGCGTCTGCACGACAGCAAGACCAAGAGGGAGCACGAGCTTGCGAGATCCGCCGTTACAAGGGCCATGGTACGACTCAGCGTGACGAAGCATGGTAAGTATAAGATTTAATGCACACAAAAGCCGAATTGAAAAATAATATATAACAGCCTCCGGAATAAACCCGGGGGCTGTAGTGTTTTCGGAAGCTGTCTATACGAGTCCCAGCAAACGCACGGCGCTTGCGAATATAAGGCATATGAATATTCCCGTCACGGTGGGGATGGCGATCGATACAAGCGTCCACTTTATGCTCTGAGTTTCTTTTTTGATGGTCAGGCAGGTTGTGCCGCAGGGCCAGTGCATCAAGGAAAAGAGCATGACGCATACGGCGGTCAGCCAGGTCCAGTCATGGCTTAAAAGCAGCGTATGCAGCTCGGCAAGGCTTTTAAATTCGGTCAGCGAACCGGTCGCCATGTAGCTCATGATGACAATCGGCATAACGATTTCGTTCGCGGGGAAACCGAGGATGAACGCGAAAAGAATATAGCCGTCAAGCCCCATGAGCTGAGCGAAGGGGTCGAGAAAGCCCGCACAGTGGCTCAGCAGGCTCGAGCCGCCAAGATTGATGTTGGCGAGCGTCCAAATAAAAAAGCCGGCTGGCGCGGCTATGGCCGCCGCCCTGCCCAGAACGAACAGCGTTCTGTCAAAAACAGAGCGAACGATGACCTTTCCGATCTGCGGGCGTCTGTAAGGCGGAAGCTCAAGATTGAAGGAGGTCGGCAACCCCTTAAGTATGGTTTTGGAAAGCAGCTTAGAAATAAGCACGGTCATTGCGACGCCGAGCACAATAACCCCAGTCAGCATCAGCGCTTTTGTAATTGACTGAAAAGCGCCGCCTGCTGTTCCCACGAAAAACATAGTTATGACAGCGAGCATGGTGGGAAACCTTCCGTTACAGGGGACAAAGCTGTTTGTGATAATTGCGATAAGGCGTTCGCGGGGCGAATCAATGATGCGGCAGCCGATAATGCCAGCTGCGTTGCAGCCGAAGCCCATGCACATTGTAAGGGACTGCTTGCCGTGCGCGCCGGCCTTTCTGAAGAAGTTGTCAAGATTGAAGGCAATGCGCGGCAGATAGCCGGAGTCTTCAAGCAGCGTGAACAATGGAAAAAAGATAGCCATCGGTGGCAGCATTACGGATACGACCCACGCTAGCGTGCGGTACATTCCGTCTATCAGCGGGCCGGAAACCCAGCTCGGAGCCGAAATGCTTTGAAAAAGCCCGGCCAATAGGTCTTGAACGCGAAACAACACACTGGCGATTAGCTTCGACGGATAGTTTGCCCCCGTAATAGTTAGCCAGAAAATGAAGAAGAGCAGCCCTATCATAATCGGAATGCCGGTGAGCTTTGAGGTGAGGATTTTGTCTATCCTGCGGTCGCGCTCCGCGTATTCGCTCTTTTCAAACCTTACGGACGCGCGGCATATTTCCTCGCAGGTCTCTACTATTGTTGTGACAACCTGATCTCTGAAGCGGCTTTGCGGTATATCGGCTTTCGCAAGGATTTCTTTTGCCTTTGCCAGCTTATCCGCTAGCTCAGAGTTTTCCAAAAGGTCTTCGCCTATATGTTCTTTCAAAGACTCTAGCAGACTCTCGTCACCGTCGAGCAGCTTCAGAGATACCCAGCGGCTGTCGACGCTACCCTTTAGAATGTCGGCAACGGCGGGCTGAAGCAGGGAAACCGCTTGTTCAATCTCGTTGCCGTATGTAACTTTAAGGGGCTTGGTTTTGAATGAGCCTTCCGTTAGTGCGGTGACAGCGTCCATAAGTTGCTTGAGGCCGCTGCCCGATCTTGCGCTGGTTCCGATGACAGGAATGCCAAGTCGTGAGGAGAGAACCTCCAAATCAATTCGGATTCTTTTCTTCTTCGCCTCGTCCATTAAGTTTACGCAGAGCACTACATTATCCGTAATCTCCATTGTCTGCAGCACAAGGTTCAGATTCCGCTCAAGACAGGTGGCGTCGGCCACTACGACCACGGCATCCGGACTTCCGAAGCAGATGAAATCCCGGGCGACCTCCTCCTCGGCTGAACTCGCCATCAGCGAATAGGTGCCTGGAATGTCCACCATGATAAAGCCGCGTTCCTTATGGCGGTATCTTCCCTGGGCGTTTGTCACTGTTTTTCCCGGCCAGTTGCCGG
>CAYQMY010000209.1:0-2808 GCA_964418735.1 uncultured Oscillospiraceae bacterium
TATTCCTGCGCTTTTTTGCCTTGATTGGGGCTACTATCCCCACCAATCTGGCAACGCCGGATTAAATCAGTGCTTACCTAGGGGGAATGGATTCCCCCTAGATTATAGTAGACTGATCTGCTTTTCTTCCATGTCCTCTTCCTTGATGAGAGCGCCTGCCGCCGGAAGATTTCGAACGCGGTAACGAGACACATTCTGTATCGTCGTATCGGCGAAGGGCATCGCGCACTTAAGCTTGTATTTCGGCTTCAGCGTCATTACCGCCACACCCTGAGTGTCGCGTGTAGACTTCGGCGACAGCATCGCGGTGCTGAAAACTATCACGCGCCCCTCTGTAGAGTAGGCGGCAACTTCGATGTCCTCTACAAAGGGTATAATCGCTTTAAGCGGACTCTTGTCGGAATACGCGCCCGTAAGCTTTTTGCGGTTCGTCTTCGTCTCGTATGCGGAAACAGGCACTCGGGCCGCTTTTCCGTTTTCGAAAACGAACATTACGCTGCCCTTATAATCCTTGGGATTTATCATATAGAGCACATTTTCTCCCGCGTCCATGCCGAGATGCGAGGGTAGATAGGTGCCCAGCGCCGAGGCCTTGGTGTCCTCAAAGTCTGAGGCCTTGACCTTGTAGCACTGCTGCTTATCTGTAAAAATAAGAAGCTCGTCGCGGTTTGTGCCCTCAATGGCTACAAATGGACCGTCGTTCTCCTTATACTTTTGCTCTCCGCCCATGCGAAGCGACAGCGGAGTAATTTTTTTGAAGTAGCCCTCACGCGAGAGGAAAAGGTTAACCTCATAGTCCTCGATATGATCCTCGTCGTTATAGTGTTCCACCTCATCCGAGTAAATGATACCTGTTTTTCTCGGTTCGGCGTACTTTTTTATAACATTTTTGAGTTCATCGACTATAACCGCCTTAATTCTGCGGCGGCTCTGAAGCAAATCCTCAAGGTCGGCTATCTCCCTTTCGAGAGCCTCATTCTCCTGAATCCGCTTTAGAATATATTCCTTGTTGATGTTTCGAAGCTTGATTTCAGCGACATAATCGGCCTGCACCTCGTCTATCCCGAAGCCTATCATTAGGTTCGGCACAACCTCCGCGTCCTCGTCGGTGTTGCGGATTATCGCTATGGCCTTGTCTATGTCGAGCAGTATCTTTTTAAGTCCCTTTAAGAGGTGCAGCTTTTCCTTCTTCTTTGTCAGCTCATAAAAGGTGCGGCGCTTTACGCAGTCCGTGCGCCACGCCGTCCACTCGTCAAGGATTTCCGCAACGCCCATGACGCGCGGCATACCAGCAACTAGAATGTTGAAGTTGCAGGAAAAGCTGTCCATGAGCGGAGTCATTTTGAAAAGCTTCTGCATGAGCTTTTCGGGCTCAATTCCGCGCTTTAATTCAATTGCAATCTTAAGGCCGTTCAAATCTGTCTCGTCGCGCATGTCGGTAATTTCACGAATCTTCCCGAGCTTAATAAGCTCGGCGACCTTGTCAATAATCGCCTCAACCGTTGTGGTGTAGGGGATTTCATAGACCTCAATAAGGTTTTCCTTCTGGATGTAGCGCCAGCGCGAGCGCACCTTGAAGCCGCCTCGGCCTGAGCGGTATATTTCGCTTATCTCGTTCGGGTCGTATATCAGCTCGCCGCCGGTCGAAAAATCGGGGGCAAGAAGAGTTGACATAATGTTATGACTTGGGTCGTTTATGTAATCTATCGTCGTCTGGCAGACCTCGGCCAGGTTAAAGCCGCAAATCTGGCTCGCCATGCCGACGGCTATGCCGGTGTTCGCAGACACAAGCACGTTTGGGAAGGTCGTCGGCAAAAGAGACGGTTCCTTCATTGTGCTGTCGTAGTTATCTATAAAATCGACCGTATCCTGATCGATATCGCGGAAAAGCTCACCGCAGATTGCAGACAGCTTCGCCTCGGTGTAACGCGAGGCAGCGTATGCCATGTCGCGTGAATACGCCTTGCCGAAGTTTCCCTTTGAATCAACGAGTGGCTTAAGAAGGGCCTCATAGCCCCTTGAAAGACGCACCATTGTCTCATATATCGCACTGTCGCCGTGCGGATTCAGGCGCATAGTCTGACCGACAATGTTTGCCGACTTCGTGCGTATGCCCGTAAGAAGCCCCATCTTATACATAGTGTAAAGGAGCTTCCTGTGCGAGGGCTTGAAGCCGTCGATTTCAGGAATCGCTCTCGATACTATAACGCTCATGGCGTAGGGCATGTAGTTTACCTCAAGGGTATCGGTGATGCCCTGCTCCATAACCTCGGCGCGAAGTCCGATTACGTTTGGATTATTGACTTTTTTTACTCCGGCGTCTTCATCGCCTTTTTTCCTTGCCACAATATCCGCCCTTTTTTCGTTATTTCGGGTTTGTTAAGGCTTCGCCTTAAGAAATATCAGCCAGTTCAAGATACTTATAGCCGTGCTCCGCGATGTGCTCCTTGCGACCCGCAAGATTGTCTCCCAGGAGGAGGTCAAAGGTGTCGGTCGTGTCCTTTGCGTCTTGCGGCATGACCTTGATGAGCCTTCGCGTTTCGGGGTTCATGGTAGTGAGCCACATCATCTCCGGCTCGTTTTCGCCAAGTCCCTTCGAGCGGCTTAACGTGTGCTTTAAGCCGTTAAAGCCGCTTACTATCTCTGCCTTCTCCCTGTCGGAGTAGGCAAAGTAGGTCTTGCCCTTGCACTCGATTTCAAAAAGCGGAGACTCCGCGATATATACGAAGCCCTGCTGAATAAGCGTCGGCACAAGGCGGTAAAGCATGGTCAGTATAAGTGTGCGTATCTGGAAGCCGTCAACGTCGG
>CAYQMY010000209.1:2833-3829 GCA_964418735.1 uncultured Oscillospiraceae bacterium
TATTTTGCTCCAGCGGAGATTATTTAAATCAAAGGAGCTTATTTCCTTAAGCTGCTTGTGCGAAACCTCGACTCCGCAGCCGAGAACCTTAAGAAGGTCGGTAATAATCTCGCTCTTAAAAATCTTTGCGTAGTCGGCCTTAAGGCAGTTTAAAATCTTGCCTCTTACGGGCATGATGCCCTGAAACTCCGCGTCGCGGCTCTGCTTACAGGCACCGAGAGCCGAGTCGCCCTCCACTATATAAATCTCACGCTTGTCAACGTCCTTTGTCCGGCAGTCGACGAACTTCTGCACGCGGTTTGCGATGTCAATTCCGCCCGAGAGCTTCTTTTTTATGTTCAGTCTCGCCTTTTCGGCGGTTTCGCGGCTTCTCTTGTTGATAAGAACCTGTTCGGAGATTTTTTCGGCCTCCACGCGGTTCTCAATGAAGTATATTTCAAGCTTTTCCTTGAAAAATTCGGTCATCGCGTCCTGAATAAACTTGTTCGTGATTGCCTTTTTCGTCTGATTTTCGTAGGAGGTCTGCGTCGAAAAGCAGTTTGTGACAAGAATAAGACAGTCCTGAATATCGGCAAAGCTTATCTTGCTCTCGTTTTTCTGGTACTTGTTGTTCTTTCGAAGATAGGCGTCAATTGCCGAAACGAAGGCGCTTTTTGTCGCCTTTTCGGGGCTTCCGCCGTGCTCCAGCCACGAAGAGTTGTGGTAGTATTCTATCGCGGTAAACTTATTTGAAAAGCAGAACGCCGCCGAAATCTTAACCTTATATTCGGGCTTGTCCTCACGGTCGCGGCCGCGGCGCTCCGATTCGATAAACACGGGGTCGGTCAGCGAGCCGTCGCCCGCAAGCTCGGAAACGTAGTCCATTATGCCGTTTTCATACTTAAAATCGGTAATCTCAAACTTTCCGCTTCTCTGATTTCTGAAGCGGAACGTGATACCCTTGTTTACGACCGCCTGACGCTTCATAACGTCAGTGAAGAACTCCTCGGGTATGTC
>CAYQMY010000210.1:0-3792 GCA_964418735.1 uncultured Oscillospiraceae bacterium
TTGCGTCCTACAATTCTGAACGCGTCCTTCTTTTCTATCCTGTAATTCATTTCCGCTTCTCCTTTAATCGTAATTTTGAAGCTGATGGGCGGATAGGCCTTAAGGGGCGTACCGATTTTCCTTGCGGCGGAGGGTGCTATGCCGTGAATACCTTGAAAAGCGCGGTTGAACGCGGTCGGTGAGTCGTACCCGTACTTGAGCCCGATATCAATTACCTTAGCATCCCCGCTTTGCAGCTCAAGCGCCGCCAGGGTCATTCTGCGCCTGCGTATATACTCGGACAGAGGAACTTCCGCAATATACGAAAACATCCGCTGAAAATGAAAGGTCGAGCACCGCGCTGTCCTCGCGGCAACATCGAGGTCGATTTCGTCGTCAAGATGCTGTTCAATGTAACAAAGAGCCTCGTTCATACTGCTTAGCCAATCCATACCATCACCTCCTTACGAATAGAGTTTAGCAAAGTTTTCATACTTCTTCCTCTCACTTTCTGCACGATTTTGAGAGAATTATTAAACAGGCTTATTGTCGGGGAGCATTTTTTCAGCGCTTCCCGAAATTGCGCCGCGCTCCCCGCCCTGCATCTCGGTAAGGTGCGCCCAGTACCGCTTCGGCATGTGGGACATTCGGCACTTGGGGTTTTCTCTGCCCTCCACTGCTATTGTATCATAAAATCTCTTCCAAAGCTTGCGGTAATGCATTTCATCCGCCTCGGCGGATGGCGGCTCAAAATCGTCTACCTGCACTATACGGCTCTTGCCGTTTTGCGCCGCCAAAACCAGAGAATTTGTCTTATCATATATTATAAAACATCCGTCGGGGTAACGGCTCACAAAGTGATTCCTCAGAACCGGCAAAACGTTGTTTTTCGGCTCAATAACAGCGACCAGACCGCCCCCGAAATCAGAAAACCTTACAAAACCGCGCAGAAGCTCCGCTTCCTTCAGCATATTCAGTACCGCCTTATTTAGGATGTTCACCGTATCATTCGTCAGCATCCTCATAACTTGCCGCTGCTTGAAGCCTAAATGTATAAAATTCAGAATATGGATTTCCTTGTCCTGAAGAGTCGTGAGGCAGGCATTTCGAATGAAGCTGAGCGCATCATCGGAGATTTTTTCTCCGATTGCGTTTTTCACGCGAGCCGCACGACCCTTATCAGTAGCTATCTCACGAATTTCAAAAAGCGAATGCTGCGGCTCATTGTTGTCTATAATCAGGAGCGGCAGCTCCTTTTTGTAGAAGCTTTCAAAGACGCAGCACATAAGCCCGTCAAAGCTCCCGTCATATCTGTAAATCAAATCTGTCCTGTCAGGCATTTTATTATATCACCCCTTGTTACTGCGGAGTCGTCAAAAAGTGTAAGCTGCTCCCCTGCCGTCGCGTCAAGACGCTGCATGCTGCTGTCGGACAAAAGCCCTCGCAGGATACTCTCGTTCGAGAACTTCAGTCCCTCAAGTCCCCTGCCCTTGCAGAGAACGAAGTACTGTGCCCTTTTCAGGACGACACCAAGCTTTTTAAGGCCCTCAAAATCCAGAGCACCGGTTCTTCTCGCCCTTATGATTCTCTGCGCACTTCTGACTCCTATTCCGGGTATGCGGAGCAATGTCTCGTATGCCGCCGAATTTACGTCCACCGGGAAATTGTCTAGATGAGAGAGCGCCCAACTGCATTTCGGATCGACAAAGGGGTTAAAGTTCGGGTTCTTCTCGTCAAGTAGCTCCGATGCGTCAAATTTATAAAAACGCAGCAGCCAATCGGCCTGATAGAGCCTATGCTCCCGGAGCAGCGGTGGCTTCGTCGTAAGCGCCGGGAGATTGCGCCCCTCGACGATGGGCATATAAGCCGAATAAAAAACCCGCTTTAGTTCGTATTTCTTGTATAAGGCGGATGCAAGGTTTAAAATCTGATAATCGGTTTCAGGCGTTGCGCCGACGATTACCTGCGTGCTCTGCCCAGCGGGAGCGAACCTTGGAGCGTTTCTGTATCTGACAAGCTCGGTCTTGCTTTCTATTATATTGCGCTTAATCGCGCTCATAGGCTTCAGTATCTTTTCCTTGTTCTTGTCGGGCGCGAGTAGCTGAAGGCTGCTTTGAGACGGCAGCTCGATATTTACGCTCATCCTGTCAGCAAGCAGTCCAATTCTGCGAATAAGAAGCTCATCGGCTCCGGGGATTGCCTTCGCGTGAATGTAGCCGTTGAAGCGATACTCGTTTCTCAGAATATCCAAAACCTTAATCATTTGCTCGCAGGTGTAATCGGGGTTTTTAACCACTCCTGAGCTCAGAAAAAGCCCCTCAATATAATTTCGTTTGTAAAACTGCATAGTGAGGTCGGCAAGCTCTCTGGGTTCAAAGGATGCCCGCTTTACATCGTTTGAGCGGCGGTTTACGCAGTAGGAGCAGTCAAAAACGCAGGCATTGCTCATAAGAACCTTTAGCAGAGAAATGCAGCGCCCATCTGCCGCAAAGCTGTGGCAGATGCCCGAGGCCGCCGCATTGCCCATACCGCCCTTTTGACCGGCTCGGTCTACACCGCTGGAAGTACAGGCAACATCGTACTTTGCGGCGGCGCTGAGTATAGTCAGTTTTTCCAAAACGTCCATAAACGCCTCCGTACGAACATTTGTTCTATAACATAGAATATCATATTAATCCAAAAATTTCAATGAAATAATAAATATTTCTTTAAATTTATCTGATTATCCATTATAATTATTTAATAAACACATGAGGGGGAAAAGCTTTGGCAGACATACCTTGTCCCAAAGACGGGGCTGTAGAGAATATCAATACACCGGCAGTAAACTCCTGCCCTATTTTAGATAAATTTGATGAAGCGATGAGTGAGGTTACCGTTAAGGAGCTCAGCTCCGGAGACATTGTTTTTTACAGGCCTCCGACTGCCGACAATGATTCGCCCGTATTTAACGACGAAACCTGTGCTCAGGTTTTTGAGGTTCCCAATTTTGAAAAGATTGCGGAAGTTTTAAACCCCTTTCTGGATGATTTTCGCTTTTCACAGCATATTGAAGCTACAGCTGAAAAGAGCTTTTCCGGAGACCTTTTCATTGACCCGGTCGAGTACATCGTCGACGAGTACAGCTTGGGTTTCGAAAAGCCTGATGAAGACCCCTTTGACAGCTTCAGCGATATTTCGGATTTCACGGTGCCGGATATAGTACCCCCTGCGCCGCCTAAGCTTCCGGGAGACTTAACCCTTGAGGATTTCACGGATGACTTAAGTGAAGAAGCTAAGGCGCAGACCAAGCAAGAGTTTTTTGAGGATACGTTTAAGCCCGTAAAGCATGAGCCCATGTTAAGTAAGTCTGAAAAAACCGTAACTGAACCAATCATTATTGATGATTCAAAATGCAGTTCGATTTCAGCGGCGGGCTGGTTAGGCATCATTTTACTGCTGTTGATTCCCGGAATTAACCTGATATTGCTTATAATTTGGGCCTGCGGATGCTGCCAAAAAAAAGCAAAAGCTTCCTTCGCGCGGGCTGCTCTCTTGGTACTTTTGATTTTTGCGGTAATTATCGCGGTTGCATGGTTTGCTTTCGGAAACGCGATTTACGGCGCTGTCCAAGGGCTGCTTGTCAAGAACGGCTCCCCTTCCGAACTCACTCTCGGCATTTTTGGTGCAATTCAGGACGCCGTAAAATTCTTCGGAATTGATTTGACAATCACACCAGTCATAAACGTGTAAAATAAAAGCCGTTAGATGGGGAATTTTACTTCCTTATGGAATGGCACAGGATATTTCTTTATCCTGTGCCATTCCATTGTT
>CAYQMY010000211.1:0-3785 GCA_964418735.1 uncultured Oscillospiraceae bacterium
GCCGCCGGAAAAATAGATTCAAATTGCCCTGCGAGGGAGTTTATCGACAGTCTGTAATGCCCTGTAACCTGAAGTTACAGGGCATTTGCATTGTATATTGTATATTTTTCTATATAAGGCGCGGTAGTGTCACTGTGAAAACAGTACCTTCGTTGCTGTTGCTTATGAGCGAGATTTTTCCGCCGTGGTTCTCGCTTATCTTTTTCGCGATAGCGAGACCGAGACCGACGCCTCCGTCGGCGCGGGAGCGTGCCTTGTCTATCCTGTAAAAGCGCTCGAAGAGTCGCTCCTGATGCTCTTCGGGTATAGGCTCGCCGGTGTTTTGCACCGAAAACTTAACTTTCTCCTGTGTGGCTGTAAGGTTTACGGAAATAACGCTGCCCTCGGAAGAGTGCTTGCAGGCGTTGTCGAGCAGAATTACGATTAGCTGGTGAAGCATATTCGCGTCGCCTTTGACAAAAATTTCGGGTGTGATGTTAGACTCTATTGACTTTTTCATTTCAAAGGCGACTGACTCAAAGGGAAGGACACTGCCCCAGGCGACGTCGCTGAAATTCACCTTATCAAATACAATTATATCCTCCTTGGCGTCGGATTTAGCGAGAAACAGCAGATCGGAGGCGAGCTGACTGAGGCGCTCCGATTCGGCCTTTATATAGCCCAGCCATTTTTTCTGGTCACGCACGGTGCTTTCCTCATGCGACATTATCATATCGCAGTTTGCGCGTATAACGGCAAGAGGGCTTTTGAGCTCGTGGGAAGCGTCGGCGACGAACTGCCGCTGCTGCGCCCAGGACTTCTCGACAGGCCGCATGGCCCATCCGGCAAGGTAAACGCTTATAAGAAAAAAGGCTGCGGCGGCGCACAGGCCGACAATAATAAGCGTTCTTATAAGGCTGTTCATAGAATTTATATCGGGCGTCAGATCGCGGAAGGAGAGCCTTATACCTCTCGGCGTTGTGTCCATCATATAGGAAAGATTGTATTCTGATATTTTTCCTGTTTTATCGTTTTTTTCTATTGCTATATTTACGATTTCTCCCAGAGTCTCGTCGCTGACAGTAATGTTTCCGCCCGAAAAGGTTTTCTCACCCGTAAGAGAGTCGATTTCAACGTTGAAAACGCCGCCGAAGTAGGTGCGGTCATGCCTGTCCTTTTCTCCGATTTCCATGGGGGGAGGGGCCTTCTGCTTTGAAGCGAGCTCAAGCATCTTTATGTTGTTTATCGAAAGCTCCCTAGAGGTCGAAATGCAGACGCTTGTAAAGACGGCGGCTATGACAATGAGGAGCAGCGACATGGTTATTATTATGAACTTTATCCTAAGCTTTCTAAGCATTGTCAGGGCCCTCCAGATGATAGCCGACCTTTCGGACCGTTGAAATCTGAACGCAGGAGCCGACATAAAACAGCTTTTTGCGAAGGAAGGAAATATAGGCCTCCACGTTGTTGTCCTCGGCGTCAGATTCCGTGCCCCAGATTTTAAGTATAAGCTCCTCTTTTGTGACTATGGACGTTTTGTTCGCCATAAGCATTCTCATTACATCAAACTCCTTTGGCCCGAGTCTAACCGATTTTGAGCCGCAGGAAAGAGTGTATGTGGAAAGCGCAAGCGTGATATCAGCAAAGGCAAGCTCGTTTAAGATTACCTCGCCCTTTCTTCTCGAGAGCGCACGAACTCTTGCGAGCAGCTCGTCGGACGCGAAGGGCTTGGTAAGATAGTCGTCGGCCCCGCAGTCGAGTCCCTGCACCTTGTCAGAGGTCTCAGTTCGAGCCGTTAAAAGCAGTATGGGAGTTTCGAGCTTTTCGGCCCGAACCGCCCGTACTATTTCAAAGCCGTTCATCTTCGGCAGCATTATATCAAGCAGTATAACGTCATAAATTCCGGACAGAGCCCAGTCGAGCCCCGCCTCTCCGTCGTAAACTACGTCAACCGCGTACTTATTGTCCCGAAGCAGCTGCTGTATCGTGTCGGCGAGACGAACCTCGTCCTCAACCACCAGTATACGCAAATCAATCCCCCCAAATCGCGTTTTATATAATGTATATATTATAATTTTATCATAAAAGCTGAAAAAAGTCTGAAATAAGTTTTAGTATAAAATTAAGTACAAGTTAAATATAAGTTAAGTTTCTTTCAGATTGTTTTAAGAATTGGGTGTTATCCTTGGCACATGAAAGGAACGATGAACATGGCAATTAACACTTTCAAACGATATGAAAACAAATATGTTCTGACGCGTGAACAGTACGACATAATAATGCGAAGAATTCACGAGCAGATGCGTCCCGACGATTTTTGCCGCGGCGGAGCGATGTATCAGGTTAATACGATATATTATGATACGCCAGGCTTTGATGCAATACGCCGCTGCATGTCGTTTCCGGGATATAAGGAAAAGCTTCGTATGCGCAGCTACGGCACCCCGAAATCGGATGAGGATAAGGTCTTCGTCTGTATTAAGAAGAAGCTCATTAACGAGGGAAACAAGCGGCGCGCGGTAATGAAGCTCAGGGAGGCGAAGGAATTTCTCGCGACAGGGAACAGGCCTAAGTGTACCGATTATATAAACGAACAGGTTATGAATGAAATAGAGTACTTCAACAGGAATCTCGAACTCAGGCCAGCGGTTTTTATCAGCTATGACAGGGAGGCCTTTTTCGGAAAAGAGGACGACAGCTTCAGAGTCACGGTCGACTCAAACCTTTTATACAGAACAACGGATCTCGATCTGAAAAAGGGCGCTTACGGAGCAAGGCTGCTAGATGCCAACAAGTATCTCATGGAAATAAAAATACCCGGCGCGATGCCGCTCTGGATTTCACATGCGCTGTCCTACGCGGAAGCGTTCCCTGTAGGATTTTCAAAATACAGGCGCGCTTTTGAGGCGGAGCAGCACAGGCCGGAAATAAAAATGGCAATATAACTGGAGAGGAAGGTAACAATGACGGAATTTATTCAAAGTCTCGTAAGCGGCGAAGCCACTTCCGCAATCACGCTTGTCGGCACGCTTACGATACTCGGAGCGATGATAGTTATAGGACTTTTTATCAGCTCAATATATATGCTTACAAACAAGGAGGAGGGATATACGCCCTCGTTCCCAATAACTCTTATTATGATGCCGGCGATAGTCGCCATAATTATACTGCTTGTCGGCAACAGCGTTGCAAGGGCATTTTCACTCGCCGGAGCTTTTTCACTGATTCGCTTCAGAAGCGCACCCGGAGACCCCAAGGATATAGCTTATGTGTTTTTCAGCGTTGCAATCGGACTTGCGGGCGGTATCGGATACATTGGATATGCGGCACTCTTTGCAGTCGTGCTCTGCCTTGTGATGGTAATACTTACAAAAACTCGTTTTGGAAAGCCAAAGCACTCGGCGATAAGGGTGAAGATTACGATACCCGAAAGCCTCAATTATCAGGGCTTGTTCGATGATGTTATGAGCAAATATACCTCCTCGTGGAATTTGCAGAGGGTTAAGACCAAGGAGTTCGGCTCTCTTTTCGAGCTGGTTTATCAGGTTCAGCTCAAGCAGGGCACAAATCAGAAAGAATTTATAGATGCTCTTCGTTGCCGTAATGGAAATCTAGATATAAACCTTACCCTTATGGCCTTTGAAGAAAAAGTTTATGCTTAAGGCGGTGTCATGAATATGACTTCTAATATGGAATCACTGCTTAAATCGCGATGGATGGATGAGCGAGAGGAGTTTTCGTCAGTTCGTCCAAAAAACGAAGGCAATACTTTGTGTATTAACGAGGCTTTTTGGGCGAAATGGCGG
>CAYQMY010000212.1:0-3780 GCA_964418735.1 uncultured Oscillospiraceae bacterium
GAAACCTCGAGCACCTTTATTTTAAACTTGCTGTTCGCGGGAACCTCAAAGGCGCTGTCCGAAGCAAAGCTCTTCCAGTCTTCGCTGCCGGGCAGCAGAACGCTTACGCTTCCGCCCAGCATTTCCATGATTTCCTTATCTCCCGTGCCGAATTCGTATTCGCCCGGCATCATTATTCCGAGCGTCTTTTTTGTCCCGTCCGGAAAAATAACCGTGCGGCTCGTGACCTTGCCGTCAAAATATACGTTGGCTTTTTTTACAACTGAAACATTATCAAACTTATCCATAAGCATCCCTCCGAATTATTGTTCTTCGATAATAGCACAAGTTCGTGAAATTGTCAGCACATTCTGTTTTCAAAGTACTCAGGCTTTGTTAAAATGCAAGGTTTTTAAGCATATTTGCTCAAAAACCTTGCATTTGACAGGTTAAATCAGTATTTTCCGAAGTCAGCGTCGCTAAGCATGATTTTCGGCTTTGATTTTGGTGCTTCCTTCACAACATTCTGCTCAGTTTTCTGCTCAGTTTTCTGCTCGGTTACCTTCGCAGCGGAGCTTTCGGCAATCGGCTTTGCTTCTGCTTTTAAAGCTTTTGTTTTTACTGCCTCAACGTTTGATTCTCTTTTTATTTTAAATATCTGCAGGAGATCCTTAAGCTTTTGGGCCTGAGCTGTAAGCTCTATGCTTGCCGCGGCGCTTTCCTGAGAAATTGCGGCGTTATTCTGAACGACCTGCGATACCTGCGTTATTCCCTGATTAATCTGCTCAATTGCGGAGGCCTGCTCGCTTGCCGCAACAGCAATGCCATCAAGCAAATCAGCAACCTGTCCTACATCGTTAGACATTCTCTTAAACGCTGCGGTTGTTCCGTTAGTTATGCCAGCGCCGGCTTCGACCTTTTTGATGGAGCCCTCGATAAGCTCTGTTGTCTCCTTGGCAGCCTGCGCCGATCTTGCCGCAAGAGTTCTGACCTCCTCGGCTACCACAGCAAAGCCCTTGCCGTGCTGTCCGGCTCTCGCCGCCTCTACCGCTGCGTTAAGCGCGAGAATATTTGTCTGGAACGCAATATCGTCGATTACTTTTATAATCTTCTTAATGCTGTTGGACGAAGCATTGATGTCCTCCATGGCCTTTTGCAGCTCCTCCATGTGGACGTTTCCTCTCTCGGCACCAACCTTTACATGCTTTGCAAGTTCGTTCGCGTTCTGCGCGTTCTTGGTATTGATTTCAGTCTGGTTTGCGATTTCTTCAATAGACGCCGTAAGCTCTTCAATTGAGCTTGCCTGCTCGGTGGCGCCTTGTGACAGTGCCATGCTGGAGTCTGAGACCGAGCTTGCGTTAAGCGCAACCTGATTTGTTGCCTCCGTGATAGATTTTACAAGGCTGCGAAGCTTGGTGGAAATGTCCTTAAGTCCGTTTCCGACTATATCATTATCGGATCTGACAGTAATCCATGTGGTAAGATCACCGTCAGCGATAGTCTTCGCTTCCTCGCCCTGCTTAATCGTACTTGTGATAACCTTATCAAACGAACCTGCGAGAATACCGATTTCATCTTTTCTGAGGTGCAGCTTCTTGTCTTCCTCGCTGAGCTCGATATGTACGTCGCCCACAGCAAGCATTTGCACGAATTTCGCAAACACCGTTAAAGGACGAGCAATCAAGTTTGAAATAGACCTGGAAAGTATTTGGGCAAGCAGCGCCGAAATAAGAATTATTCCGGCCATTACTCCCATGGCAATGTTTGAGGACAAGGTGTCATTTTTAACCTTGTCCATGGAATTCGCCGCATTATAATTAGACAAGTTATTAAAAGCAGTCTCCGTCAGTTCACAATAATTATCGGATGTATCTACCATCGGCAGTATGATTGTATTGCTTGTAACTACTTCCGCCGTATTCATAATTGAGTTTACTATCTCTTCATAATCCTTGCAGGAAGCCTTTAGTTCCTGAATATACTGAAGCTCCTGAGCATCCTTCCTGTTTGTGGCATCAGCTTCATATTTTTCTATAAAATTATATATAAACTCAAAATTATCCTTTATGCTCGTGAAATAGCTTGACTTGGTTTGATTTGTATTAATGACAATTTTCTTTAGAGTTACTTCTATATCGAAAAATTTGCTCTGGGCTGCGGCCAGATCAATCTGTGCCTGCGTATCCACATTATACAGTTCCTTCATATTGTCTGTGGTTGTATAAATAAAATATATACCAAAGAGACCGTTTATAACTGCAAATAGGGTAACTAACGCAAAGGCAAAAAACAATTTTTTAGATATTTTCTGGTTCATAAGCAAATTCTTCATAATACATACCTTTCCTTTGACAAATACATAGTTAAGCCGATTATATTCTTATACAATAAATTACATAGCTATTTATCGTCATGTTTTAGGCTTAATTTAGCAATAATAAGTAATTAGTCAAAATAATATTAAGAGTTTTTTTGCAAATCGTATAAATAGCTAAAAAATTGATCTTCAAAGAAGTCATTATCCGAAAATAATCTCAAATATTTTTGAAAATTCGCTTTTAAATTTGTAAATCAATATATCTTTACTTGTCTTGGAAAGTTCTTTTTTAACAAGCAATTCAGTGTAAAGCAATTTCACATTACTAATTAAATGTCATTGTTTTCTAAAAAAATGAAGGCCATCCAGACACGGACGGCCTTCATTTAAGTTTACGGGCAAAAATCAGGGCTTCTTTTTTATCGGAGAGGCTGTAGGTTTCGACGGCTTGGCGGGACTTGACGCGGTCTTTCCGACTGTAGATTCCTTTTTGTTCATAATTGGTGATTTGGTAGCCATAGTTTTACCTCCTGTCATTTGTAAGCGATTACGATATTCGGGCATCTCCGAAAGCCACTGAAAAGCGAAGCTCTGGTTCCCCCGTTCATTCCATATATTACCATATATTGGTTTCTTTTTCAATATATATTTAACGCAATACAAAGCTGTTTTTAAACACAAAGCAACCTTTTCTGTCAATCGGGCTTAAGACTTTGTGTCAAAATCGGCATATTTTTTGCATGTTATATATTAATTTGTCCGTAAAGAAAATTTATCTTTTTTGTGCCCAAAGCAGTTGCTTAGCGATACCGATTGGTGTACGCTTTATTGTTGAAAATCAGAATAAAAAGAGCTATAATTTGAGTGCAAGGATAAAAACACGGTCCGGTTGGTAGTCCGGGCGCGGAAAAAACCGTCAGTAACCTGCCTCCTAAGGTTGTCCGTTTCTTGCAGCAACGCTTTTTAGGAGGAATTATGGATGAGACAAAATGCACATTGACCGTTTATTTTGAAGGCCCATATTGGATTGGCGTTTATGAGCGGTCAGAAAAAGGCAAGCTTGAAGCAGCAAGAATTGTATTCGGCTCGGAACCTAAGGATTACGAGGTATATGAGTACCTGCTGAAAAATCTGCTTAAGCTTCGCTTCAGCCCCCCTGTAGATCATGAAAACAAGGCAAAAACGAGCATTAACCCCAAAAGAATGCAGCGGGCAATATTAAAACAGCTTTTACCCGCAGGAATCGGCACAAAGGCTCAGCAGGCGCTCAGCGCTCAGCGGGAGCAAAACAAGCTTGAGCGAAAATCTAAAGGCCGTCTGGAATCTGAAGAAGACAAAAAACGAAAATACGCACTGCATGAGCAAAAGAAGAAAGAAAAGCATAGGGGCAGATAACTCAAAGAAGGCAGGGCGCATTCACGCCCTGCCTTCAGACTGTCGATAAACTCCCTCGCAGGGGAAATATAATAACATTTTTCCGGGAA
>CAYQMY010000213.1:0-3733 GCA_964418735.1 uncultured Oscillospiraceae bacterium
GCACCTTCGGTACTACAAACATTCCGAGAGCGTTTATGCGGGACTTACCGGGGAGATTGAGGTCAAGGCAGCCGGCCAAAGCGTAGTCGCGTGCATCCTCAAGAGGTACGCCCTGATCAACAAGGCCCTGAATATAGCTCTTGTCGGAGACGAAGGCGGGCATTCCGATACCTGTCTTGACCAGCTCCATTGCCTTTTTCATGAGCTTTTCGGGGGTGTTTTCGTTTACGCGGACGGTTATAGTGTAGTGCGGTACGCGAACCTGATTCGCGGCCTCAAGAATGAGGTACGAAAGCTCGTTTGTAGAGTCATTGCCGTCCTTATCGACGCCGCCGATAACAAAGTTATGCCATCTTGCCATGCCGGCCCACTTGTCTCGCTGCTTTGCGGCACCAGAAACGAAGTTAAACTGCATGATCTTTATGCGCAGGCACTCGAGAAGCTCGAGAACGTCCTCGTCTTTAAGTGCTCCGCTTTCGATGTCCTTCTTGTAGTAGGGGTACATAAACTGGTCAAAGCGGCCTCCGGGAACGGTGCCGTGGGTTATCATCATCCAGTAGAACCAGAAGTTCTGCATGGCGTCGCGGAAGTCGCGGGAGGGGTTTTCTGCAATCCAATGGCAGGTATCAGCCATGCGAACGAGCTCGGCCTTGCGCTTGTCGTTTGTGCTCTTCTTAGCGGCTTCGAGGCAGGCATCACCGTAGCGGTGGTACATGCGAACCATGGCCTCAAGGGAGACGATGACGGCCTGGAGGTACTGGGCCTTGTCGTAGGAATCGTTGTCCACATAGCGGACATTTCTGAGCTCTTCCTTAGCGTCCTGAAGAGTCTTGCTGATGCCTTCGTCTATAATCTTGCCATAGTCGGCGACGAAGAAGGAAAGACCGATGCCGAGACCCCAGCCGAAGCCGGCTCCGCCCGAACCGCGGCCTTTGGTCTTGCTTGTCCAGGGGGGGCAGAGGACACCCGAGCGGATAAAGGGCCAAAGGCGCTCGTCGTCGTAGTAACGGCCCTGCCATTCGTACATCTGACGGTCCTGACCGTCCCAGAAGGAGTCGAGCTCACGCAGGGTTTTTCTGTCCTCGTCTGAAATGGTGTAGTTGCCCTGAAGTATGCTGTCAAGGTCCTCATCGTCCCAGAAGGGGCCCCAGCAGGAGGCTTCAAGTCCCATGGGCTTGGCTGCTACGTTGCCGACGATAAGCTCATCGTCATCAACGTAGATTGTTCTGTTGTCGAGATAGTGCGCTGTTGCGTAAGCGCGCTTGAGTATGGGCGTGAGCCCTTCGTGCTGCTTCCATGATTCGATAACAAGCTTTACCTTTTCGGCGCAGAAAGGGAATTTATCCACCTTCAAAGCGTCCTGCATTCGCTTTATTCTGTCTGTCATCCTTAAGCCTCCGTAAAATATATATAATTATTCCATATTATCCTGCGATACGTATTATTATGGTTTTGCAGCATCAGAATATCATTGCAATCACAGAGTTTCAACAACAAACAGACCGGCTGGGCAAACCCTATGCTCTTATGTTGCAGCTAAGCAACAATTTGTGCACAGCTGCACAATAAAAATAAAGAAGTGACAAATCCAAAGCAATTTGATACAATAGCTGTACAGGATTTGTACAGGATTTGTACAGGGAGGGGAGAGCATTGCCAGAGCTGTCTTATTGGATAAACGCGCTTAAGCCCTGTGAGTGCCGAGCGGCAGTAACCACAAGGGAAATAGGTCATATATCTGCTATTCGATTTGTAAGACACATGGCGGAGCCGTCCCCTGAAAACATATATATCGGCCCTGCCGAAGAAATTGAGGCGGCGATTTTGCGTCGGGAAAACTGCCGCGGACTGACCTTCTTTTCGTCCGGAGGAGGAGAAAAGCTTCTTGAGCTTGCCCGCAGGCGTGAGGCGAACCTGGTGGCCTCAGATATGGATATAATAGATATATATGAGCGGCTTTCCGCTGTGATGAGGCAATATCAGAACTGGGTTTTGCGCCTGCTCGAGGCTACTAACATACGAAACGATATCCACGATATAGTAAACGCGGCCTCGGAGCTTGCAGACATGCCGCTTATTCTTCTCAATTCGAGTTTTCGCGTTATTTATTGCAGCGCACCTCATGGAGTTTCCGAGCCTATTGCCGAGGAGCTTTTTCGCGAAAGGGTTCTTTCCGAGGAGGCCGCTGCAAAGCTTTTGGGAGATGAACAGAAGGAGCGAAGGCCTAACCCCTTGCCCATTTTGAGACACCTTGAAAACGGAAACCTATGCTGGATACAGAAGGTCTATAAGGACAATAAGATTATTTCGACGATGCTGCTTTTCGCGCCTCCCAACCGAGAGGATTTTGACGCCGCAACAATTTTGGAGCTGACAAGAACCAGCATATCAAGAATAATGCAGATTCCGGGCGGAGCGGGCTACTGGACAGAGGCGGACTTCAAAACCCTGCTTGACGATATCGTCAGCCAGAGGCTGACCGACGAGCGCGAGATAACGAGCAGGCTTGAGCGCCTGTCGCCTTCTCCCAGTCTTTACTGCACCTTCATAATAATAGAATTCAACGCCCCCGGCGGTATACCGCACCCGTTTACGCATCTTTTTACGCTGCTTGAGGAGGTCTTTCCCGATTCTAACGCCGCTGTGTACGACGATTTTGTGGTGCTTATGATAAGCCGTCCCGACAGGGTTTTTCAGCCGACGCCGATATTCAACAACGAGCGTTTTACGGAGCTTCTTGTGCGCTACAACGCGTATGCCTCCATCAGCAACGCCACAAGCAGGCGCTCTATGCTAAGAACAAACTATCTGATAAGCAAGAGCATTCTCCAGCTCGGAAAGGCTCTCAGCCCAAGCCCAAAGCAGCGCTTCTTCCTTTTCGAGGATTATGCCGAATACTTTATGATTGACCTGTGCATAAACAGCTTTTGCGAGCTTCTTGGGCATGACGATATAATATATCTTACCCATCCTGAGGCGATAGCGCTGGCTAGGTACGATAAGGAGAACAACACAAACCTTCTGGATGTGCTCTATTATTACTGCCTCAACAACTGCAATATTGTGCGTACGTCAAAGGCGGCCTACATGCACCGGAATACGGTAACGAACAAGATTGCGAAGATTGAGGAGATAATAAAATCCGATTTAAACAGCGTTCAGACTCAGCAGAGGATGATTTTTTCTTATAAAATCTTGCGCTATTTCGATAAGTATGCCAAAATAAACTTGAAGGAGCGGCTTACGGTTATCCCTCCTTCAGAGTATTGGCCCCAAACTGGTAGTACCGGTTGACTTCAAAGCCCGGTACGTATAAAATAAAGGTAGACATTAAATGAAGGGTAAGCGGATATGGCTTTTTATGAAAATACTATTGGCGGCGCGCTGAACGATATCGCGTCAAGGTTTCCCGACCGCATTGCGGTGGATTATGGCGGAGAAACCTACAGCTGGGCAAAGCTCAATGAGAAAGCGACAAGAGCTGCGGCGGGGCTTACAGAGCTCGGAATAGGCAGGGGAGACCATGTGGCTATATGGTCGGCCAACAGTCCGTCCTTCCTGATCGCATTTTTCGCAGTGGCACGTATAGGGGCGGTGTCGGTGCTGTTCAATACGAGCTGGAGCGAGGAGGAATTCAAGGAAGCTCTTATCGATACTGATATTAAATGCCTGATGTTCGGCACGGGCTATAGCAAGTCGGATTTTTGTAAAATCTGTGAGGGACTTACGCTTG
>CAYQMY010000214.1:0-3725 GCA_964418735.1 uncultured Oscillospiraceae bacterium
TTCTCCATTATACCAAAAAATACGCCCCCGGCGTGCTTTTTTGACAGTCTGTGGCGGCGTAAGCCGCGTATCTAGGGGGTATTAGATACCCCCTAGACAAATTAAAGCTGCAAAACCATAGTTTTGCAGCTTTACGGGCATTGTAATGTTCTTGTACGCTAAAAAATTATCTGCACGGCGAGCCGTGTTTATCGCCACAGCAGCAGCAAAGGAAAACAAGAGCAATAATTATCCACCAGCAGCAGTTGTTATCGCTGCCGCCTCCGCCAAACAAGTTGAATCCTCCCATATAGGACACCTCCTAAGCAAGCTTAAGTCTATCGACTCACTACATACTATGCAGGGGATTTCCAAGGGTGCTGAATTGATATTTGAGTCTACGCTGATTTTATATAACGGTAAATAACCGTGCAGACCTCTGCGCGAGTCGCAGTTCCCTTCGGATCAAAGGTATTGTCGGGCCGCCCGTTGATAAGGCCGGTCTTCTGCGCACTGTAAACCGCGTCCTTGGCCCAGGAGCTGAATAACGAATCATCGCCAAAAGAGGCCTGAGGGTTTTTAACAGCAAGCGTAACTCCGCAGAAGGCTGCGTACCGCATGATTATTACAGCCATCTGCTCCCTCGAGATAGAAGCGTTCGGCAGGAAGGTTCCGTCTTCGAATCCTGTAACTATACCGCTCTGAAAAGCCCACGCGACATAAGGGCCATACCAAGCCCCCTTATCTACATCACTAAACTGCGTTGTGGTATAGGAGGCCGTATTTACACTTGAAAGCCTTCCGATTATCGTTACGAACATCGCTCTCGTCATAGTATATGAGGGCTCAAACTTCCCCTCTCCCATACCGTTTACAATTCCGTTTATCGCGAGATAGTTTATATAATCCTCCGCCCAGAAGCCGGGAACATCGCTGAAGCCGATGTCCTTCGGAGCCTCGCCGCTTTCGGTCGAGGAATATGGGCCGTTTACCGTGACTATAGCCGAATCGTAGGCGGTAAATACAATCTTAGACTTTTCGGCAGCAAAGTAACGATTGTTCGCCGATACGAGCTTGCCCTCGTCAACCGTTTTTCCGTCGGAAACGTTTATCGCCGTCCCGTTCGCGTCTGTAATACGCATTGTGCCTGAAATAAGGTTTACACTTCCTCCGGTAGCAATGGAAACTGTTCCGCCCGTCTTTAGGTACAGCATCTTATATCCGCTGGCAAACTGCATATTATCGGATATGACTTCGCTGATATCGTCAAGCTTTTTATCAATTTTAGCGTCAAATTGATTGAAAGCTTCGGATATTTTAGAGCCGCCCGTAGTCAGAAGGTTAGAAATAAAAGTATTCAGATATGTAAGAGATATAAGCGGGTCGTCCGCTCCTCCGGGTGCGGCGGCGGAGGCCACCGTAAACGATATGAGGATTGTCACCGCTAAAACCATCGATATAATGCGTTTCAATAGGAAACCTCCTAAGTAACCACTGATTAATTCTCATTGAGTATAGCACATTAATAGTACATATTTCAACATAATCAGAGCATCCTTTTCTTTACTATTATTAGTAATTTGTTATCAAAAAATCGATAATACTTGAAAACCGTCGGATTTTATGTCACTATGTTATTTAATTGATATTAATGGCATCCAAGGAGGAGTTTACAAATGTTTGAAAGCGCTGACGTAAAGCAGAAAATATTAAAGCTTAAGCAGGAAAAAGATGTCCTTATTCTGGCTCACTATTACCAGCCTCTAGAGGTGCAGTCTGTGGCAGATCATGTTTGCGACTCCTTCGAAATGGCAAAGATCGCAAGAGACGCCGTGCAGAGCATTGTCGTAATTTGCGGTGTTGTATTCATGGGCGAGAGCGCCAAGATACTAAACCCGAATAAGAAGATACTTATTCCCGTCGCTGATGCCGGCTGCCCTATGGCGGATATGGTAACGCCCGAGGATGTAATAAGGCTCAAAAAGGAGCATCCCGACGCGGCAGTGGTTTGCTATGTCAATTCCTCCGCGGCTGTAAAGGCCGTAAGCGATATCTGCTGCACCTCCTCCTCCGCGCTCAGAGTCGTGCGCTCGCTCAAGGAGAATAAAATTATCTTCATCCCCGATAAAAATCTCGGGTCTTATATCGCAAAAATGGTTCCCGAAAAAGAGTTTATTCTTTATAGCGGCTTTTGCCCCGCTCATAACAAGATAACGCAATCAGATGTTCTTTCGGCAAAGGCGGCGCACCCGAACAGCGTTTTCGCCGTTCATCCCGAATGTCCCAAGGAAGTGCTGGCGCACGCAGATTTTATCGGCAGCACCTCCGAGATACTTGACTACGCCCGAAAATCCGATGCCGAAGCCATAATCATAGGAACCGAAACAGGCGTTAGCGAGCGTCTTAAAGAGGAGCTTCCCGAAAAAGAGATATGCTCCGTCGCGCCTGACTTCGTCTGCCGTGACATGAAGAAAATCGGACTTACGGAGCTTTATAACTGTCTTGTCACAGAGCAAACCGAGGTAACGCTCTCCCCCGAGGAAATCGCGGCCGCAAAATCGAGCCTTGACCGCATGGTTAGCGTTTGATTTGTCTTCATATACTCAATAACTTAAAGCGGTACAGTTTTCTGTACCGCTTTAACACTATCATATTCCCCCGCCGGGCAAATTGGATCATTTTTGCGAGAATTCATTTCTCGCAAAAATACCCCAACCCGCGCAAATCGTGCGCGACCGGGGGTATCGTGGCGTAAGCCACGTATCTAGGGGGAATTGGATTCCCCCTAGATAGGCGACCTTTGTCGCCGCAAAAAAAGCGGTACAGCAAAGCTGCACCGCTTTTATGTTTTTCCGTCGAAACGCTGACCGCATTTCGGACAAGTTATATGAATCTTGCCCTTTCCCCTTGGCACCCGCAGAACGTTTTTGCAACTGGGGCACTTGAAGAATTTGTGTGTCTTCGATGATTTTATCTGTATTATCTTCTGCTTAAAAAATTCCTTTACAGGCGAAAAGATGTTCATAAACTTTGCGTCTTCAGCTCGTCTCTTGACAATGTTCTTGGACATCATGCGGAACATACAATATCCGAACAAAATGAGGCTTAGAATACTCAATACCCCGAACTGCAGAAATCCGTTTAATAAATACAGTACGACGGTAGCCAGAAACAAGGTAATCGATATATTATCGGGCCCGTTTCGGCCTGCCATAAAGCGCTGTAAAAATCCCATAAAAAACAACTCCATAACTATTTGGTAACAACAATTATAGACTGTATTCGGATCTTTTACAAGCGGTCAAATTTGAATGGTTTGTAAATTTTACACAAACTAAAGCCAAATATGAACGCAATTTTAATAAGCAACGCCCCAGACTATGGTTGTGTCGCACTTCTTTCCGCATACGGGGCAAACGCCCTCTTTGCCGTCCTGAGAAAGCGGCATACACCTTGAGGACACTCCGGCAATTTCCTTTAGCCGTAGTTCGCACTCCGTGTCGCCGCACCATTTGGTGCGTACGAAGCCGCCCTTGGTGTCGATAATTTCCTTGATTTCGTCGGCAGTTACAGCATCATAGGTGTGCTCCTCAAGATTCTGCTTAGCCCTATCAAAAAGCCCCCGCTGAACCGCGTTAAGCAGGTCCTGCGCCTTTGCCTCAAGGTCACCCAGCGTTATTACTGTCTTTTCGCCGTTATCGCGCCTTACTGCTACGCACTGTCCGTTTTCGATGTCCTTCGGCCCG
>CAYQMY010000215.1:0-3647 GCA_964418735.1 uncultured Oscillospiraceae bacterium
AGCAGACGGTAAAAGGGTATCCCCTTCCCGTCGCCGGCAAGGACAAAAACGTCGGGGCTGCCCTGGGGCGCCACAAGCTCCACGCTGCCGAAAAGGGTGTTGAAGGAGCCGCTTTCGATATCGTAGAGCGATTTTACAAACTCGTCCGTAAAGACCTCCTCGGGCGTGCCGCAGGTCTCTATCGTGTCGCCCTTTATGCAGATGATTCTGTCGGAGATTTTCGCGGCAAGGTCAATTTCGTGCAGCGACATAATTACCGCAACGTTCTTTTCCGAGGCCATCTTCTGCAGTATGTCCAAAAGCTCTATTTTGTGCCTTATGTCGAGATAAGAGGTCGGCTCGTCAAGAACAATTATAGAGGGCTGCTGACAGATGGCGCGGGCGAGCATTATGCGCTGCCGCTGTCCGTCGCTGATTGCCGAGAAGGGTCTTTCCTCAAGCTCCTCGGCGCGCACCATGCGAAGCGACTCGGACACAAGCGTCCTGTCCTCGGGAGTAAGCGTTCCGAAGCTGTTGGTATAGGGATAGCGTCCCATTGCGACCACCTGACCGCAGGTCATAAGCTCAGGCTCAATGCGCTCTGTAAGCATAACGCTGAGCTTTTTGGCGAGCTCCTTGTTTGACAGCCTGTTTATGCTGTCGTTTTCTATTGTCACGACACCCGCAATTTTTTCAAGATGCCTGCTTATGGTTTTGAGTATAGTTGATTTGCCTGAGCCGTTCGGACCGACAAGCGTAAGTATTTTTCCTCTTTCGAGAGAGAGATTTATGTCGCTGATAAGTACCTTGCCCGAATAGCCTACAGACAGCTGCTGTGTTCCAAAATACATCTTAGCCCCTCCTCACTGCTTGTTTTTACGTTGACTGATCATGAGGCTTATTACAATAGGCGCTCCGAAAAGGGCGGTTACCGTTCCTATGGCAAGCTCGGTTGGCGCGAACGCAGTTCTTGCAATCAGGTCGCAGAACATACAAAACGGCGCTCCGCAGAGAAAGGCTGTGGGGATTATCACCAGAGGCTTTGAGGTTTTCATAAGCATTTTCGCGATATGAGGCACGGCGATTCCGACAAAGGAAATCGGGCCTGCAAAGGCCGTAACGGTCGCCGATAGAATGCTGGAGAGGATTATGAGAATCCAGCGGAAGAGCTTTATGTTTATGCCCATGCTCTTTGCGTAGCCCTCGCCCAGCTGATAGGCGTCCATGGGCTTGGATATAAGAATCGAGCATACGAGGGCCGCCGCGACCACTATGGAAATAGTCCCGAGCGATTTCCAAGAGGCTCCCGAAAAGCTGCCCATAGCCCATGAGGTAAGGCTAGCTATTTGATTGTCCTTTGCAAAGGTTATAAAAAAGTCCGTTATCGCGGAGCAGATATAGCCTATCATTATTCCGATCACAAGCAGCATAGACATGGTTTTTGCCTTCTGCGAAAAAAGAAGCACGAAGCCTGTTACCAAAAGAGAGCCCCCGAATGCGGAAAATACCATCAGATAAGGGGACATGTTCCCGTAAGCCCCCAGAATAAATATGATTACAAATGCGACGCACATCTTTGCGCCGGAGGATATGCCCAGCACGAAGGGGCCTGCTATTGGGTTTCGAAAAAAGGTCTGGAGCAGAAAGCCCGAAACCGAGAGCGCTCCGCCGAGTATCGCGGCCGTGAGAGATCTTGGAAGCCTTATTCTCCATATTATATTGCTGTCGACGCTGCCCTCGTCCAGACGCATGAATATTATTTTGAATATTCTGACTGGCGACATGTTTACGCTTCCGGTATTTACATTCAGCACCACGGCAAGGGCAATAAGGAACAACAGCGCGATAAACACGACCTGATACCTTATAATTCTTGTCTTGTTCATATTTCTCCTTTTGTCCGGCGGCGAGTGTTCGCCGCCGGACATAAGCCAGGTAAACGATGATCACAGCGGTCACCTGGGCTTTCAAAAAGCTCCCTCGCAGGGAAATTTAAATCTATTTTTCCGAGAATTCACTTTTCGGAAAAATACCACAGCCCGCGCATATCGTGCGCGACCGGGGGTATCGCGTCGTAAGACGCGTATCTAGGGGGTATTGGATACCCCCTAGAAGCTTACTTAAGCTTTACAAGGCTTTTTGTAGTCGCAACGGTCGGGTCTTTAAGCACAGTGTTCATGTCCTCAATAATTCCGCCGATTGCCGCTGTCGACTGCGTGAAGTTCGGTGCTGTTGCATAAACACGGCCTTCCTTTACGGCCTTGAAGTCCTTAAACAGAGGATTATATTTGATCATGTCGTCAATAGAACCAAAGCTGAGCGCAAAGTTTATGTAAAACAGGTAATCGGCATTAACGCAGCGGGAGTAAACGTCTTCAAATGTTGTAGCTGTGGTTCCGGACTTGCTGGGCGAAACATCGGCCATAACGTAGTTGCCGCCTGCCATTTCAATCATCTCGGCCATATAGTCGCCGCCGTTGCGGGGGTACACCTTATTTGACGAGGCAATGTAGAACATTGCCACGGATTTTCCTGTTTTTGCCGAGGCGGCAACCTTCTCGACCTTAGCTACCTGCTCGTTAAAGTAAGTGTCGGCCTTATCCTTAAGTCCCATAAGCGCGCCGAAGAGCTTAATCCATTCTACTCTGCCGAGCGGATGTCCTTCGCTGGATGAAGATTCAATAAAAAATGGAATTTTGAGCTCGTCATACTTCGCCATTACCGTGGGATTATTGTCAAGCATCGTGGTGTCAACCTCGAGCTGTACGCCGAGCTTGGTGAGCATTTCAAAATCGGGAGTCTTATAATGGCCCGAATATTTAATTTTTCCAGCTTTCATGGCGGTAATTACATTGTCTATGTACCAGTCTCCTACGTCATAGCCTACAGTGGCAATATTATCAAGTCCGCCTATGGCGTCAACCAGAGAGACCATGCCGGTGCTGTTCAAGGTAATCTTATTCAGCGGCTGCTTAAGTACAACTGTGCTCGCGGCAAGTCCGTCCGGAACTTTTTTACCCTCCGGTACTACAAGATACTTTTTATCCTTGGCTGACGCCACGGTAAACTCCATGTAGCCGCCCTTGTAATGTGTAAGCGTAAAGCTCTTGGCGTACTTGAGCTGCTCCTCGTGATCAAGAACAAGCTTTCCGTTATAGTCCTCATTGTTTGCCGCAGCGGAGGGCGAGGGCGAGGGCGAGGAAGCTGCGGGGGCGCAGGCCGCGAAAGAGACAAGCATTACGGCAGCAAGGGTGATAGCCATAAGTTTTTTTACTGTTTTTTTCATTTTGCTTCATTTCCTTTCCATTATGTCTGTGATACTAGGTGATCACTGATTTAATCCGGCGTTGCCAGATTAGTGGGGATAACATCCGCAATCGAGGCAAAAAAGCGCAGGAATAATGGGTTTATTTCAAGCTTTTTTAACGATGAGTGGGGGTGCTAGACCTGCTAAGATGGTAATGTCGGATTAATCAGTGATTACCTAGCGCTTCAAATCACTCCGGTTTCCTCGCATTATCCGCAGACTGCCGAGAACGGAAAAATTTATAGAATAAAAAAAGACAGTGGAAAAATCCACTGTCGGCAAAAAGCGCAAAAATACACTGCTAGAAATGCAGCTGCTGCTTCTTTACTCTCCCACCGAAAGTGATTGCAAAGCAAAACAG
>CAYQMY010000216.1:0-3610 GCA_964418735.1 uncultured Oscillospiraceae bacterium
AAGTGTTTTCGACAAGCTTCTAGGGGGAATCCAATTCCCCCTAGATACGCGGCTTGAGCCGAGATACCCCCGGTCGCGCACGGTTTGCGCGGGCTGAGGAATTTTTCCGAGAAGTAAATTCCCGGAAAAATAGATTTCTATTTCCCTGCGAGGTAGTTTTTTGACAGTCTGAAATCCGCGCTTACTATTTTGTAAGCGCGGATTAAAAATTTATTTACTAAAATATTTTTCAACAAAATCCACTTTTTGAACGGAGAACTCACGGCCGTTAAGATAATTCAGGGCACCCGCGTCGGTTTTGAAGCTGAACCTCAGTCGGTAGGAGCATAGCGCCTGCCCCTGCTCTCCGTAAGGCTTGTTTCTAGATTCCAAACCATACTTGCCGTCGCCCAAAAGAGGGAAGCCCGCAGCGGCCAGCTGTGCGCGAATCTGGTGCGTGCGCCCCGTGAGCAGCTCGCACTCCACCAGCGAAAGCCCGCCGGCCGATTTGAGCGTTTTGTACTTCGTGACAGCGGTTTTCGCGCCCTTTTCCGGAGTTTTGCGGACGTAAACCTGATTTTTTACTGAGTCCTTGAAAATATAGTCCTTCAGCGTTCCCTCGGGCGGCTTAGGCCTTCCGTGGACTATGCAAAGGTAGAACTTATCGATTTCGCGGTCGCGTATTTTGTCGTTTATTATACGAAGTGCCTCTGCGGTCTTCGCGGCAATCACGATGCCTGCCGTGTTGCGGTCTATACGGTTGCAGAGCGCCGGCACAAAGGAGTTTTCGTCGGCGGGTATCCATGCACCATTCTTCTGCAAATAGGCCTGTATATGCGCAATGAGCGTGTTGTACGACCAGTCGCCCGCGCTGTGGCAGAGCATCCCAGCCTTTTTGTTCACGAGCAGGATGTTTTCGTCCTCGTACACAATGTCGAGCTTTGGGTCACCCACAGCGAGATAAGAGTTCTTCTCAGTTGGCTTTTCAAAAAATTCATCATTTACATAAAACTGAACAACATCTCCCGTCAGCAGCTTGTAATCGCGCTTTGAGCCCTTACCGTTCACCTTGATGCGCTTGAGTCTTATATACTTCTGCGTGAGCGAGGCGGGCAAAAGCGGCACAGCCTTGCCGATAAAGCGGTCAAGACGCTGCTCCCCGTCGTTTTTTGAAATCACAAATTCCTTCAACCTTTAGCCCCCGCATTACTTATAAATATAGTAATCATAATTATAGATGCGAGGAACAAAAAAGTAAAGCACGGTATTATTTTCTGTATTTTTGTTCATCATAAGATAGAATAGGCGCAATGTTTTTGTGCCTGAATACACGATCCTTGTAGTTTCGGACAATTTTAAAGACAGTACCCGAGAGCGCGAAAAGCGCGAAGAGGTTAGGCAGCGCCATGAGTCCGTTGAAGGTGTCCGCCAGCTCCCAGACAAGCCTGACGCTTGAAACCGCCCCAACGTAAACCACGGCGACATAAAAAAGCTTATAAATCGGCACAACTTTTCGCCCGAGCAGGTACTCTGCCGCTCTCGTGCCGTAAAAGGACCAGCCGATGGTGCTGCAAAAGGCGAAAAACAGTATGGAAATAGTAACTATGTATTCTCCGAATTTGCCAAAGACAGTTGAAAAAGCGAAAAAGGTTATCTGCGCTCCCTCAATAGCCGCGACATTGTGAGCCCCCGTCGCGAGTATTGCAATAGCAGTCAGCGTGCACATTACAATCGTGTCGAAAAAAACCTCCAGTATCGCCCACATGCCCTGATGCACAGGCTCCTTAACGTCGGCTGAGGAGTGTATCATAACCGAGGAGCCGAGCCCCGCTTCATTCGAAAATACGCCGCGTGCGATTCCGTAGCGTGCTGCGCGTGCTACTCCGTAGCCAAGCAGACCGCCGCCAGCCGATTTTAAGCTGAACGCCCCCTCGAAGATTTCAGCAAACGCCGCCGGAACCAGCCTGAAGTTCGCGCCGATTACCGCCAGAACACCTGCAAAATAGATAATGGACATTAGCGGCACGAGCTTTTCCGAAACCGCGGCTATCCTCTTTATGCCACCAAGGATTACAAGTCCAACTAAAATCGCCATTACTATGCCTGTCACATGGCTGGGGACGCTAAAGGCGCTTTCAAGCGAAGCTGCAACGCCGTTAATCTGAGCCATGTTGCCTGTACCAAACGAGGCGACAAGACAGAAAAACGAAAACAGCATCGCGAGCCACCTTTGCCCAAGCCCCTTTTCAATGTAGAACATGGCTCCGCCCGTCCACTCGCCGTCCTTGTTCTTGTGGCGAAAGTAAATACCGAGTATTTTCTCAGCAAAGTTTGTCATCATCCCGAAGAAGGCTGAAACCCACATCCAGAAAATCGCACCTGCCCCGCCGGCGGTTATCGCAGTAGCTACGCCAACGATATTTCCGGTGCCGATGGTGGACGCGAGCGCTGCCGCCAGAGCCTGAAACTGTGATATAGATTTTTTGTCCCGCGACTTTCTAACCCTTTTGCCTTTGAAAAGGGAGGAGATGGTATGCTCCCACCAGTGCCCGAATCGGAATATCTGAAAGAAGCCCAGGCGAAAGCTGAAGTATAGACCCGCCCCGATAAAAAGCACAAGCATCGGCAGTCCCCAAACGAGGGCGTTTGCCTTTTCATTAATTAAACTAATTTTATCGGCAAGCTCTTGCCAGAAGCCCACACTTGCTGTTAGAATGGGAAATAAGGACATAAAGACCCTCCGCAAACTATGTTTTTGAAATATACCAATTCTAAAATAGAATCATATTTAATTACTGGAAATTTTAATAAGAAAATATATTTGACAAAGCATCAAATTTCAACTATAATAACTTGGCAATTAAATTGAGGTGTGCCATGCGTATAGATCTTCACGAAATCATCAGTGTTCCCGGCAGTTCAGTCACCTTCGATTATGAGCCCGATGTCTCGGGCATCAATTCGGACGCGGTTATTGAGGTACTTGAACCTGTCAGGGCAAAGGGCGGCATCAGGAATTCAGCAGGTGTTCTGTATCTGAACGCAGAAATCACCGCAAAGCTGAAATGCGTTTGTGACCGCTGTGCTGTCGAGTTTGAAAAAAACGTATGCCTTCCTGTGGATGCCGTGCTGGCCGACAAGCTGTGTGACGAGGAAAATTCCGATATGTATCTTTTAGACGGAGATCACGCGGATTTAGACGAGATCATTGTTACGGCTTACGTCTTGGATATGGACACAAAATTTCTTTGCAAAGAGGACTGTAAAGGTCTTTGCCCCAAGTGCGGCAAAAACCTTAATATTGCCCCTTGCGACTGCAAGGGCGAAATTAATCCCCAATTAGCTGTATTGCAGCAGCTATTAATGGATAAATAATACTGCTGGTTACAGCTAAAAACCAAGGAGGTGTCAAGATTGGCGGTTCCAAAGAGAAAAGTATCAAAACAGAGAAGAGACAAGAGGCGTAGTTCTCACTGGAAGCTGGAAGCTCCCGGTATAGTAGCGTGCCCGAAATGCGGTACTTATCGTTTGCCCCACAGAGCCTGCAAGGCTTGCGGGTACTATAACGGCCGTGAGGTCATCAAAGTCCAAGAGGCAAAATAATATAGTTCTCGAAGTGGAGGGGGTCATG
>CAYQMY010000217.1:0-3602 GCA_964418735.1 uncultured Oscillospiraceae bacterium
CACCTATTTCGAATGGCAGCAGGCGCACCCCGCCCAGATGCAGGGTCTGCGCGAAGGACTCCAGCGCGTTGCAGGCTTCCGTTCTCTTCCCCTGCCCAGCAATCAGAACGATATCTGCTGGGTCAACAACTGGCATCTTAACCGCGACTGCACAGTTGTTAAGGATCAGAGCGAAACCGAAATAAACACCAGAAACACTATGCGCGATGTTTTGGATTATCTCAAGGAGGCAGTACCGACCGCCTTTAGGAACGCATTTATTTACGATATCGCTCCGCAGCTCGGCACACGCTGCAGCCGCAGACTGATGGGTGAGTATGTGATGACTCCGGAGGACTTTGCCTTTGCTAAGCAGCATGACGACGTAATCGCTTGGCACTCAACGATTTGCCAGATTAACGACTGCGGCCCTGTCGAGATTCCCTACCGCTCAATCCTTCCCAAGAACGTCGAGAATCTTATCTGCCCGGGCAGACATCTCGCCGCGGACGGCTTTGCTATCGACTGGCTGAATCTTATTCCTCAGTGCGTCGGCACCGGCCAGGCTGCCGGAGTCGCAGCCGCCGTAGCTATAGCGGACGGCAGCACAGCTCACAGCGTAGACATCCGCAAGGTTCAGGATATCCTGGTTGACCAGGATGTGCCACTCCCGAGAAACGCAAAATTCGAAGCAAAGGATCCTTCCTACAGGCAGTGCTGTGAAGAGCATCAGTATGGTCTCTACACTGACAAGGCCAAGATGGCGAAGGAATACCTTGAGAAACACGGCTCCATGGGTGCCGACTTCTTCCAGGGATTTTGAGTAAAGATATCGAAAAACCCAATACAGAGTTTTGCAGCATTGAACCGGATACTCAGGAGGTGAGTCAGGGACGACTCCCTTCTGAGTACTGGCAGGCGTTGCTTGAGCTGCCCCGCTGTAAAACAGACGGGACCTGCGACGGCTGCGGCAAATGCGAGCACTAAAGCTTCTAGGGGGTATCCAATACCCCCTAGATACGCGGCTTAGGCCGCGATACCCCCGGTCGCGCACGATTTGCGCGGGCTGAGGTATTTTTCCGAGAAGTGAATTCTCATAAAAATGGATTTCTATTTCCCTGCGAGGGAGTTTTTTTGACAGTCTGACAAAGACTCCGGAGAACATAAATCTCCGGAGTCTTTGTATTGTTTAGTACAAATTTTTAACTCATTTTGTTTTCTGCTCACGCACGAAATCGATAAACGCTGTTAGGGGTGAGCTGCCGGGCAGCACCTTGCTCCAAACCAGACGGTGCATGCTGGGTTTGAAAAAGTCAAGCGGAATGCCCTTAACACCCTGCCAGGGCTCCATAATGTCGCTCGGCAGTATGGCATAGACGGCCCCCGACTGAGTCATTTCCTTGAGCAGCACCTTATCCGAGGTTCTGATTACGACATTCGGCTTTTTCCCGAAGGCGTCAAAGCAGGAGTTAAGAATTCCCTCCAAAGGCATGGGGGCGTTTAAATATCCCAAGGGCAAATCAAGGATGTCGGATATGCTCAGAGTATCTTTTAGAACTACCGGGGAGGTGTCAACAGCACCCAGTACAAAGTTGGTCTCATAAAGCTCCAAGGTATCAAACATATTGTTGTCCAGCACCCTGGCCGGGGTAACGAAAGCGTCAACTGTTCCCTCCAGTATCAGCTTCCAGGCATCATTTGCCGGATATTCATCCATATAGAGCTGTATCTCAGGATGTACTTCACGGAACGCACTACAGAAGAGCGTATGTAAGCGGTGTGCGTTCGTCGGGGTAACGCCAAGCTTTATTTGTGATTTTCCCTCTCCTACGCTGAGCTTTTTTATCCAGTCCCTAGTAGACGAATAGCAGGCAGTGAACTCGTCAAAGAGCCTCGCGAGAACCTTTCCGCTCTCCGTGAGCACTACTCCGTTTTTGGAGCGCGTAAATATGCAGGTTTCGAATTCCTCTTCAAGCTCCGAAAGAGCACGCGAAATAACCGAGCGCGAAACGTAGAGCTCGCTTGCCGCGGTTGAAATATTACCTTTTGAGCATACCATCTGAAAGTACTCAATCTGCTTCAGCGTCATCTCTATACCTCCGATTTTAGTCAAGCGCCGCCTTAGTCTAAAGCTTTGAACGCGGTATTACCAGTTTACCCTATCATAAATCGGCCGCAAATGCAAATCGATTTTATTCCAGAGGCATTATTCATATTAAAAATTTCTCCGAATAAATTAAACGGGCGTGCCGTTTTGCGGCACGCCCGTTTTCTTCATGATGTGGTGTCTATTTTTAGTCTATATCAGATACCGCATAGCGGTTTCTCTGATTTACCCAGTGATTAAGCTCCGAGGCCGAATACGCCGAGGAAAGCCAGTATGATGCCGAAGATTGCCATACCAACTGCGCAGGCAATCTGCTTTGGAACGAGCTTCTCGGCAACCTCGGGGGGAGCGCCGATGAGAGCTGTTGCGCCGCCGACGGAGAACGGGCTGAAGGAGGTAAGTCCGACACCCATCGCAACAGGGATAATCATCGCCGCAGGGCCAACGCCTGCCGCAGCAGCCAAAACGGGAACCATTGTGTAAAGCAGCGGTAGCACCGCGGAAGCGGAAACAACGAAGCTAAGCGAAGCACCAACCAGCATTATCGCAGGAGCGATAACGAATGTGGGCATCGTCTTAAGCCACTCGCCCAGCTCTTTAGTAACACCGAGCTGGACTGCAAGTCCGCAGTACATAGCCATACCTGTAATTGTAAAGATAACGTTCCAGTTAACGTGCTTTGCAAATACTTCGTTGAGCTTGCCGGCGCCGAAGATGCTAAGAATAGCAATACCGAAGGCGCAGGTTGTCGGGATGGTGAAGTTCGCAGCCATCCACTTCGTTGCAATAAGCTTCGGAGCGAAGGTCTTGATGACCGAGGGTACAAGAAGAAGCGCAACCAGCAGGAAAATTACAAACAAAGTAAGCTTCTGCTTGGAGTTGAAGGGCTCAGGCTTGTGAATCTCGGTTGCCTCTCCATGCGACTGTGTCTTCCAACCCTTTAGTAGTACGAATGCGATTACGAAAACAACAGCTGCAAACAAAGCGTAGTAGATACCAATCTGCCAGCTCATTGCGTCAACGCTTACGTTCTTAACGTTCTGGGAGATAAGTCCCTGATGCAGGGCACTGTTTGAGGTCCACGGCCAGAAGGAGCCGATGAAGGAGCCGCACCAAAGAGCAAACGGGACAAGCAGATATGGTACTCCGGCCGGAATGCAGATGCTCCACGCGAGAGGAGCAACGATGAAGGTATTGGATGTGCCGGCTCCGCTGGCGCCGACGACAGCAGCAACTACAAGAACTGCCAGAGATACCGCCCACCTTGCATTGCGGAATCTATACATGATGTTCTGTCCGAGCACCTTAAGGGTGCCGTTTGCGTCTGCAAAGCCATAGAAGATAATGGGAATGCCGTAGCTCCAGAACAGGCTTACGGGGAAAAGTTTAATGAACTCGTTGGATGTGCCTTTCGCACCGAGCATGGTCCATGTGAGGATGAATCCGAATGCTACTGCGACGAAGCCGGGGTTGATCTTAAAGATCTGTCCGATGACGATTGCAAGAATGAACCCCA
>CAYQMY010000218.1:0-3597 GCA_964418735.1 uncultured Oscillospiraceae bacterium
GCTTCATCATCTGCAAGACAATCTGCGAGACTAATAAATCAAGGCTTGAGCGTTTGCTCAAGCCTTGATTTATTTTGAGTATATATTATCTATTAACACCCTTCAGCACATTGTAAAGAAGAGTGTACAGCGTTTTTGCCTCGTCCGCAGATAGCGGTATGCAGCTCCCGATTTTTTCAGGTATAGAGACAGCCTTTTCACGCAGCTGCTCGCCTTGCTCTGTTAAGGTTATGACTACGCTTCTCTCGTCATGTTCGCTCCTTGCGCGGAGAACAAGCCCCTGCGCCTCCATTTTTTTGAGCATGGGCGTAATGGTGCCGCTGTCAAGGTAGAGATAATCTCCCAGTTCCTTGACCGTAAGCTCCTTCTTGTCCCATAGCACCATCATGGCTATATACTGCGTGTAAGTCAGCCCGATTTCATCAAGAAAAGGCTTATATACGCGCACGACCTCCTTTGCGCAGGCATAAAGCGGAAAGCAAAGCTGATTTTCAAGCTTCAGCGCATCATATTCCATCGTAAACCACCTCCGGGCAATTATAGCACAACAACAAAGCTTCGGCAATTCTGTACGCTTTGAATGCGCTTATAACTGAGCCGCTATGTCCTTTTCGAGATTTTCCGGTGTATCGGTCGGCGCGTATCTAGCGGCGACCCTGCCCTGCCTGTCAACAAGGAATTTTGTAAAGTTCCACTTTACTTTCGAGCCCAAAAAGCCGCCCTTTTGCTTTTTAAGGAAGGTATACAGCTCGCTTTCGCTTGGTCCGTTTACATCGATTTTCGCAAATTGGGGAAAGGTAATTCCAAAGCGTCCTGTGCAGAAGGTGTGAATCTCCTCCTCTGTGCCGGGCGCCTGATTTCCAAACTGATTGCAGGGAAAGTCTAGAATTTCAAAGCCTCTGTCCTTATATTTTTCATATAAATTCTGAAGCCCTGTATACTGTGGAGTGAAGCCGCAGCCCGTGGCGGTATTCACTATGAGAAGAACCTTACCTCTGTAATCGGACATTTGCTTGTCGTTTCCAGATCTGTCCTTGACCTTGATATCGTAGAAATCCATATTAATTTTCTCCTTAAGTTTTTTACAATTTAATTGTATACAATCAAATTGTTGTTGTCAAGCATTTTAACAAAAAACACCGTCCCACAGAATTTCATTTCTGTCAGGCGGTGTTTTAATTTTGCTTTGATTAAAAACTCAGCTTTCGCGGCCTGCTAAAAAATCAGCCAGCCATTCGAGAAATGCCGTGTTCGAAAAAGCCGGTTTAAGCGCGGCCTTGGCCTTCTCGGTATTGAGCTGCACAAGCTCTCTGCATTTTTCGGCTCCAAGCAGCGACACGAAGGTTGATTTCTCATTCTGCAAATCCAAACCCACAGACTTACCCAGCACCTCAGCAGTGCTCTCGATATCCAGAAGGTCGTCGCGTATCTGGAACGCAAGTCCGAGGGCTGATGCGTACTCATCGGCGGCCTTAAGCTTATCGTCGGAGGCACCGGCAGCGACGCAGCCCATCTTTGCCGCCGCGATTATGAGTGCCGCTGTCTTTCCCTTGTGAATCGTCTCAATATCTGAAAGTGAAAGGCTTTTTCCCTCGCCGTCCATATCGAGCTGCTGACCGCCGCACATCCCGTAAGCTCCGGAGGCCTCCCCAAGTATCAGTGCCGCCTTCGCCCTTTTCTCAGCGACGAGGGGCGCTTTAAGCACCGTCTCAAAAGCCGCGGTCTGAAGCGCGTCGCCGGCTAGCACCGCGGTGTATTCCCCGAAAACCACATGGTTTGTAGGATTTCCGCGTCTTAGAGTATCGTCGTCCATACAGGGCAGGTCATCGTGAATCAGCGAATAGGTGTGAAGCATTTCGAGGGCGCAGGCAAATTCAATAGCGTCCTCCTCCCTGCCGCCAGTGGCAGCGCAGAAAGAAAGAGCCAGCACGGGACGTACACGCTTTCCGCCAGCGAGAATACTGTACCTCATCGCTTCAAGAAGGCGCTTTTGGGGTACGTCATCGGTAAAGTATCTATCGAGCCTTTTATCGACCAGTTCTTTATAGCCTTCGTATATCTTACGCATTTTACTCAGCCGCGTCAAACGGCAGCTCGACCGGCTTGCCGTCCTCGCCCTTCATCAGTTTTACGACCTTCTGCTCGGCCTCGTCAAGAAAGCTTCCGCAGCTGCGAATAAGCGCGGTGCCCTCCTCGAAAAGTGCCAGCGAGCTTTCGAGCGGAGCGTCGCCCCTCTCTAAAAGCGCTACTATTTCCTCAAGTCTAGCCATAGACTTTTCAAAGTTCATTTTTGCTGCCATTATGAGCATTCCTTTCACTTTGTTTTAAAGCACAAAAGACCATAAAAAGGAATGGTCATAATGTGCATGTTTTTCGGTTGCCGCTAAGGCGGCGAGAAAAACGCACTAATTAATTTGAATAAAGGTTGAACTTGTTCAAACTTTCAGTCAATTCTCTCCTTCACTTCGCAGTTGATCGCGCCCTTTTGCAGGCGCAGCTTTATTATATCGCCCTTTTGAACGTCCGAGGACGCCTTTACAACGCTTCCGTCCTGCCTCTGTACGAGCGAATAGCCCCTGCCGAGCACCTTTAGGGGGCTCATCGCGTCAAGCGAGGCGGCAAGGCGTATGTAGTTTTGCTTTTTGACCGCCACAAACCTTTGCGACGCGGCGATAAAGTGCTTCTGAACATGGTCGAGCAGCACTCGCCTGTCCTCAATATAGTTGAGCGGACTTTTGAGCACTCGCTTTTCTGATAGTGTTGTGAGCCTGTCGCGCCGAAGGCCTATCCCTCTGTTCAAGGCATGCGTGGAGCGTATCTGCATACTGAGTAGAGCTTCTCTGAGCTCCGCCATGTCGGGTACGGCGAGCTCCGCCGCGTTTGAGGGTGTCGCGGCTCGAAGATCGGCTACATAGTCCGAAATTGTAACGTCCGGCTCATGTCCAACCGCCGAAATTACGGGAATCTCTGAATCAAATATTGCTCTGGCCACACGCTCATCGTTAAACGCCCAGAGGTCCTCTATCGAGCCGCCGCCGCGCCCGGCGATAATTACATCTGCTACCTTGTACTTATTTGCGTATCTTATCGCGCCGACAATCTCAGGCGGCGCCTCAACGCCCTGAACCCTTACGGGCAGGACGATGACCTTTGCGCTCGGAAAGCGCTTGCCGAGCACTCTTATTATATCCCTGACCGCGGCTCCAGCAGACGAGGTTATGACCGCAATTCGTTCGGGATACTTCGGCAGAGGCTTTTTATTCTTCTTATCAAAAAGCCCTTCCTTGAGAAGCCTGTCCCGAAGCTGCTCAAAGGCGACATGCAGGTCGCCCACGCCGTCGGGCGAAAGCTCCGTGCAGTAAAGCTGATACTGCCCGTCGCGGGGGAATACTGTTACACGCCCCAAGGCTATCACCTTCATGCCGTTTTCCGGCTTAAAGCGCAGCTTTGAAGCGTCGTACTTAAACATTACGGCGCGCAGCGTGCCCTCCTGATCCTTCATCGTGAAATAGTGATGCCCCGAGGGGTAGACCTTATAGTTTGACAGCTCGCCCCGTACAAAAACCGAGGCGAGCTCCCTATCCGAATCAAGTATCG
>CAYQMY010000219.1:0-3565 GCA_964418735.1 uncultured Oscillospiraceae bacterium
AATCGTATGGTTACAGGGTTTTATTGTTTTGTGTTCAGTCTGACGTTTCGCTTGAATGGGCTATGACCCCGCTTTTCGAGCCCACCCACTCGGACCACGCACTTCACGTAAGTGAGGTGCGTTTTCTTTTTATCTTACTGAGTGCCGTTTCGCTTGAATGGGCTATGACCCCGCTTTTCGAATCCAGTCACTCGGACCAAGAAAAACCTTGTAGTTACAATAACTACAAGGTTTTTTGCTTATTAGTACTACTTTGAAACTAAACGTTGTGTGGAATCCGTGTTGAATAAAATATAGTTATCCAAAAATGACTTACTATCAGAGGCTCAGCTATGAAACCTATCTCTTCAGGCCATTTTGCAGTTAACTTGTGACTTTTACAAAAATCTAAACGAACTCCTGTTTTTGAATCTATCGCATAACCACATATAATGATTGAACCATTTTTCTGTGGGCGCTCTGTTATATGCGCCCAGAATTCCCGCGCTCATGATTGTTTGGGGTCTCGTACTCGAAACGCAGTAAATGCAGAAATTAAATTAAGAATATTAAATATTAACAAACTCCAGCGCATTCCAAACACGTGCGCTGTTTGTCCAACTTGACCAGAATAATCCATTATTATATTAGTCAACCAACCTCCGATGATGGGGGATACAAACCCACTAATGAAACCAAAAGCAGTAATAAGAGCAAAAATTGCTCCTACCTGCTTCGGCTTAATACATGGCAGGTCGGTAGGAATACTGTACATTGATGGCATCCAAATGCCGTTTCCTATACCGAAAACCGAAACCCCGATTATTGTAAGTGGCAGTGTTTTACCTATGGTAAATGTCATTACACCGGCAAATTTCAATAATTGTCCAAGCACGAGCACAGCCTTGCGCCTACCTAATTTTCCGGCTCCTATCCCGCCCGCAATTGCCCCCATAAGGCCAGCAAGCGGGAACGCCACCGCAGACCAGATATTAGCGGCATTTGCTGACAAGTTTGATATTTCAAACAAATATGTAGGAAGTATAGTTGCAAGGTAGGAATAGTAGAAAAAATCGCATATAAATATTGCCGACAACTGCCTTAAGACCTTTATCTTCAGAAGACCGAAATCCGATTCTAAAACTTCCTTTTCAATGCAGACCTTCTTCGCGTCCTTTTTAAACTCCTTTACCGTTACCTTCCACAGAACAGCTGCAAAAAGCGGGATTAGGCCCCAAATACCCAAAGTTATTTTAAAGGAGCTGCCAAATAAAGTGTACAGGGGCAGCATGCTGCAATAAGTAATTAGGGTTGCGACAAAAGGAAACATACTGTTTACCGTCGTCATAACATCCTTGAGCTTTCCGCTATACCAGGTCGCAATCGCAGTGCCTATAAACGGAATAGTCATCCCGAAGCCCAGTCCGAAAACACAGCGCCCGGCCAGAAAAGTTATGTAACCCGTCGATACAAAATTTAGAAGCATACCGGCCGCAAGGAATACGAGGGACAAAAAATAAAGCTTTACCATGCCCGATTTTCTGTTAATAACATTGCCGAGAAAGCTCCCGGCTATAAAAAACGGGTAAATAACTGAGACACACAGATTCAATAATGAATCGCGGCCCTCGAGAGAGAATCCGGCGCGTATCTCGTTGAGGATGGGGGATGGACCGGCCTGCATGATATAGGAAGTCAAAATTCCGATTATAATCAAAAAAGTAATCCATGTCAGTTTCTTATTTTGAATGCTGTTTTCCATTAAATTATCCACCTCAAAAAATGCTTAAAGTAACTGATTTTCTATACAGTCAGTACCGGATCTACCTGAGAGCAGACCCGGTACTGCGATTTTTACGCCCTTAACTATTTCGTCAATGCAGGGGCCTTTTTCTTGTCCACCGCCATAAAGATAATACTTACGAATATGCCTATCGCGCACACGATAAGCAAGGGAATACGTCCTGCGGGCCATCCGCTCTTTTCGCATACTGCGGCCACAACTGGTGTGCTGAGCAAGCCGCCTATAAAGTACACCAGGTTTATTAGCGCCATGGCCGCTCCGATAAACTGCGGGTGTTTTGCCGTTGAGGGGGCGAGGCAAAGCACAGCCGGAATAATCAGTCCGGTAAACAGTGTAATACCAATTACATGAGCCAGATAGGCGGTATCTGAGCCGAGCATAAATGTAAAGAAGCAGGTTATAGTTAGGCAGACGAAAGAGAGTAGGATAATAACGGCCGGCTTTCCGGTGCGGGCTACCAGGATGCCGCTGAAGATGCTGAATACGATTCCTAGACCTCCGGTGAGGCCGGCGTACATACTGGCTTTTTGAACACCGGTGGCGTAGTATTCCATAAAAATCGTGAAATAGAGGTTTGAAAACGCCATTAAGACAAAAATGCTGCAGCCGAAGCAGATTCCCATCAGGAGCGCTTTTCCGTTGAGCATGCCCTCCTTCATAGATACTTTAGGAGGCGCAGGCACGCCTTCCGGCTGCGGCCGAGGATCTGGGGTTTTGATAACCAGAGCATAGAGAACACCCATGACGACCGAGTAAATACCGCACATTATCCACAGGCTGCGCCAGCCCATCGATGCGGCCCAGCCGGCGCCGAAGTTGAGCATGATCATCGCGCCCGCCGCGGGGAAGGTGGAGAATATTCCGATGACGATATTGGCGGTTTTGGGCTCAAACCACTGGCTAATAAGCACTATGCCAAGCATTGTTCCGAAGCTGAATCCGATGCCTTCAATCAGCCGGCTGATCAAAAGGAGATTAAAGTCGTTGCTTTGCCAGCCGAGGAAGTTTCCTATTGCCAGGAATAATAAAATGCCAAGCCCCATTTTTTTGGGTCCGAGCTTGTTGAGGATAATCGCTCCGGGAATTGCCAGTACGATACCCGCTATGTAGAATACGTTGCTGAGCCATGCTACGGAGGTCATGCTGACGTTGAAAGCGCCGGATAACACGACCATGACTGGCGGCACCTTCATCTGGGTCAAACCAATTGCTAGGCAGGACAGATAAAGAACGATAAACATTCCCCACGCTTTGGACTTTTTCATTGATTCTTTCTCCTTTACTCTTTTTTACTTATTATTGGAGCGTTTCAACTCTGGTAAACAACTTTTCCGTCAACCATCGTCATAACGACCTTAGTCTCAGCGATTGTCTCGGGGTCAATTGTGAAGATATCCCTGTCTAGCACTGTGAAGTCCGCAACCTTGCTGGGTTCTATGGAGCCGCGGACATCCTCCTTGAATTCCTGATAAGCTCCACCCATGGTAAACTGACGCACCGCCTGCTCCACAGTAATTGCCAGGTCGGGGCGATATACGATGCCGGTGATGAGGAATGGGGAGACACCGCGATAATCGCCACCGGCTATGGATTCGCCGATGCGCTATCCATATCACCGTATGTCTATGACAAGAAGTTCCCCGTCTTCCTAACAGGGGGAATCAACGGCACCACAGGCCTCGCTGACGCGACCAAGGCGGCGCTAACCCCCGCTAACTTCGAGCAGGTCATCATCGTCACCGAGAGCATCTTCAGCATGGATGGCGACAAAGCCAACCTCCG
>CAYQMY010000220.1:0-3564 GCA_964418735.1 uncultured Oscillospiraceae bacterium
TTGTAAGCTCCTCCATGGAGCTTATACCACCGCTCGCGATAACGTTTATTCCTATAGTCTGAAGTCGCTCGTAAGCCTTGAGATTCGTACCTGAGGACGCCCCGTCGCAGGCGATATCGGTGTAAATCACAGTCTGAACGCCGACGTCATTAAGTCTTTTGCAAAGCTCAAAGGCTTCTATTTTGCTCGTTTCAAGCCAGCCGTTTACGGCGACAAAACCGTCGCGGGCGTCAACGCCCACGGCGATATGCTTGCCGTACTTTTTAGCCATTTCGGCGGTAAATTCAAAGTTCTGCACCGCTATCGTGCCGAGTATTACGCGCTCCGCTCCCGCCTCGAGGTAACGCGCGATGCGCTCCTCCGTGCGTATTCCCCCGCCGATTTCGACCTTCAGGCCGCTGTGCTTGAGGATATCCGAGATAACGCCGAAGTTCTTCGGCTCTCCGTCCTTCGCGCCGTCCAGATCGACAAGGTGCAGGTTACTTGCGCCTGCGGCCTTAAAGCCGGCAGCGGTTTCAAGGGGCTTTTCCCCGAACACGGTCATCTTGTCGTAATCGCCCTGAAAAAGTCTGACAACCTTTCCCTCGCGCAGGTCTATCGCAGGTAAAATTTGCATCTATTTTCTCCTTATATCTCGGCGAAGGCCTTTAAGAGCCTCAGTCCGGCGTCGCCGCTTTTTTCCGGATGAAACTGCGCTCCGTAAACAAAGCCCGATCGAACCAAGCCAGTTACCTGAACATCGTAATGAGATACGGCCAACGTGCTCTCGGCGCAGTCCTTTGCGTAGTAGCTGTGGACGTAGTAGACCGATTCTCCGCTTTTAAAGTACTTAAAAATCGGGTCGTCCTTAATTATGCTCAGCTTGTTCCAGCCCATGTGCGGAACCTTAAGCTCCGGGTCAATGTCGGCGGCGAGCGGCGCGACAATACCGGGGATGAGCTTTAAGCCCTCATGCTCGCCGTATTCAAAGCTTTTTTCGAAAAGCAGCTGCATGCCGAGGCATATTCCGAGAAGCGGTTTAATCATCGCCTGCTCCCGCAGCGTATCAACAAGCCCCGTTTCAACAAGCTTGCCCATGGCGTCACCAAAGGCTCCGACTCCGGGCAGTATTATCTTCTCCGCGCTGATTAAATCTTCCTTTTTGTTTGTAACACAGCACTCAAGTCCTAAAAATCGAAGGCTTGACGACAGGGAAAAAAGATTCCCTACTCCGTAATCTATTATAGCTATCATAAAAGCAGCCCCTTTGTAGAAGCGACTCCGCCGCCGCTCTGCTTCACTGCGTCCTTGAGCGCCCTTCCGAGCGCCTTGAACATAGCCTCTATTATATGGTGGCTGTTTTTCCCCGCGAGCTGCCTTATGTGCAGGGTGCAGCCAAGACTGCGGGTCAAAGCCAGCATGAACTCCTCAGTGAGCTCCGTATCGAAATCGCCCACCTTTTGAGCGGGTATTTCGGCGCAGTAGGCAAGAAACGGCCTGCCGCTAATATCTACCGCGACCAGCACAAGCGCCTCATCCATAGGCAGTATAACACTGCCGTAGCGGTTTATCGCGCCGCTTTCGCCAAGGCAGGCGCGTATCGCCTGACCGAGCACTATGCCCACATCCTCAACCGTGTGGTGGTAATCGACATGGGTATCTCCCTTGCAGGAGACCGAAAGCCCAAAGCCTCCGTGAAACGCGAACAGCGTCAGCATATGATCGAGAAAGCCGCAGCCGGTGTCAATTTCACGCTCGCCGCCATCAAGGTTAACTGTAAGCTTTATGTCGGTCTCCGCAGTTTTTCGCGCAATCGTATTTGATCTCATTTATGACCATTCCTTTCGCAAACTTCTGGCACAAAACGACCACGAAAAGGAATGGTCATAATGTGCAAGTTTTTCGGTTGCCGCATTAGCGGCGAGAAAAACGCACTTTTTTCAATAAAGTTTGAACTTGTTTCAAACTTCCTCCAATATCTCCCTCACCGCCGTAAGGAGTACGTTCATTTCACTATCGCTTCCAATTGTTATTCGCAAATAGTCCTCTATCCTGTCACTTCCGAAGTATCTGACAAGCACGCCCTTTTCGCGGAGCCTTGAATATAGCTCTGAACCCGTAATCGTTGGGTGCTTTGCAAAAAGGAAGTTCGCAAGACTGTCTGTCATCTCAAAGCCCAGCTTTTTGAGAGCTTCTGCTGTTCTTTTCCTTGTAGCTTGTATGCGCGAGGTGCAATCTTCAAAGTATTCCTTATCGAGAACCGCGGCCGTTCCTGCAAGCTGTGAAAGGCGGCTCACACTGTAGGGGTGGAAGCTGAACTTAACGCGGTTTAAATCCTTTATAAGCTCCTCATTTCCCGCGGCGAAGGCAACGCGGCCTCCGGCGAGGTTGCGGCTTTTTGAAAAGGTCTGAACAACCAGCAGGTTGTCGTATTCATTTATATAAGGAAGGCAGCTTTTCGCCCCGAAGTCGACATAGGCCTCATCCACGACAATCAGTCTGTCAGGCTTTTCCGCCGCAAGCTTAATGATATCCTCGGGGTCTAGCGCAATCCCCGTCGGCGCGTTGGGATTTGCTATAAAGAGCGTTTCCGTTAATTCTCTGTACTCGTCAAGGCATATCGTTAAGCCGCTTTTGAGCGGTAATACCTTTGTTTTTATTCCATATAGCCCCGCCCAAACCTTGTAAAATCCGTAGGTGATGTCAGGAAAGGCCGCCCCCTTCGGGCAAAGCGCCTGAAAAATAAAAGCAAGTATCTCGTCGCTGCCGTTGCCCATAACAACCTGGCTCGGTGATAAGCCGACAGCGGAAGCCACGGCCTTTGTAAGCTCGCGGCAGTCGGGGTCGGGATAAAGCCTCATGGTGTCCGACTTGCCGCTGAGCGATTTTATCACTTCAGGCGAAGGCGGAAAGGGGCTTTCATTTGTGTTGAGCTTAACGAAGCTGCCCGTCTGCGGCTGCTCGCCGGGGGTGTATGGCGCGAGCTTTTCTAAGTACGGCGTTAAAAATCTACTCATTTATGACCATTCCTTTCGCGGAGGCTGCCAAAAACCCCTCACAGGATAATTTATTATCTATTTTTACAGGATTAAATCAGTGGTTACCTAGAGGACTCGGATTCCCCCTAGAAATTTCTAAATCGGCTTTCTATACTCAAAGCGTGGGCGTCCAAGCCCTCGCGGCGCGCAAAGTCCGTGATTCTGTCCTTGACCTCGGCGAGTGCCTCTTTTGTATAGTAAATAAAGCTTGAGCGCTTGACAAAGCTGTCTACTCCGAGAGGACTTGCAAACTTTGCCGTTCCGCTTGTGGGGAGCGTGTGGTTCGTGCCCGCGAAGTAATCGCCGAGAGCCTCGGGCGTATAGCGTCCCAAGAAAATGCTTCCCGCGTTCCTGACCATAGGAAGATAGCGCATCGGGTCCTCTACGCAGAGCTCAAGGTGCTCGGGAGCTATATCGTTTGCCGTCTCAACCGCTTCCTCAATGCTCTCGCAGATGAAAATTCCGCTGCAGTTGTCTATGCTCTTTCGCGCAATCTCACGGCGCGGCAGGGTTTCAAGCTGTCTTTCGACCTCCGCCTGAACCTTAA
>CAYQMY010000221.1:0-3549 GCA_964418735.1 uncultured Oscillospiraceae bacterium
CCCTTTCGGTTAGATTTACCGTAAAAGGGTGATTTATTCAGAGAAAGATATGGAAGAGAGAATGAAGTATTAAATCGCCGTATTCAATCTTGTTATTCCTTTATTAATTCTTGAAATAGTTTCGTCTTTGCCCAAAATATAGCAGATTTCCACAGCGCCGCCCGGGGTTACGGCCTTTCCGGAAACGGCGATGCGAAGAGGCCAGAGCAGAGTCGCATTTTTGACCTCAAGCTTCTCGATGAGCCCGAAAAGCGCGCTGTGGACGTTTTCCTGCGTCCAATCGCCTATGCCCTCTAGCACCGGCAGTACGGTCTCAAGCATCTTAAGCGAAAGAGGCTCGTCCGTCTTTGATTTTTTGTTGACAAAAAGCGAATTGTCGTATTCTGGCAGAGTGTCGAAGAAGTCTATCTTCTCGGGGATATCTGAAAGCTTTTCACAGCGCTGGTGGAGTATCTCAGCTATCGCCACGGTATCGGCGCATTTTCGTACATAGGACTTTATATACGGAAGGGCGAGCTCGTGGAAGTCTTCAAGGCTCATTGCCCGGATATACTCGCTGTTAAAATAATTGAGCTTTGTGATATCGAAAATCGCGGGGGACTTCGATATTCCGCCGATATCAAAGGCGTCTATGAGCTCGGGCAGTGTGAAAATCTCGCGCTCTCCGCCGGGGCTCCAGCCCAGAAGCGCAACATAGTTCAAGACTGCGTCCGAAAGATAGCCAAGAAGGAGGAGATCCTCATAGGAGGGGTCTCCGTGGCGCTTGGACATCTTGTTGTGAGCGTCACGCATTACGGGGGAGCAGTGGATATAATTTGGAATCTCCCAGCCGAAGGCCTTATAAAGGAGATTGTACTTCGGTGTGCTGCTGAGGTACTCCGAACCCCTGACAACGTGTGTGATTCCCATCAGATGGTCATCTATAACGTTTGCGAAGTTGTAGGTAGGCAGTCCGTCGGATTTAATCAGAACGTTGTCGTCAAGCGTGTCGTTATCAACAGTGATTTCACCGAAAACCATGTCTGAGAAGGTGGTTTTTCCCTCGGGAATCTTTTGTCGAATGACGTAGGGGACACCAGCCTTAAGCTTCTCTGCGATTTCCTGCTGAGAAAGACGGCTGCAGCGACCATCGTACTTCTTTATAGCCTTATCGTCTTCGAAATCCTCTTCATCGGCATCGTCCTTGCCGCAGAAGCAGCGGTAAGCTCCGCCCTTTTCTATAAGCAGCTCGGCGTACTTTAAATAAAAATCGCGGCGCTCTGTCTGAATATAGGGGCCTACGGGTCCGCCGATGTCGGGGCCCTCGTCGTGCGTAAGACCGCACTTTTTCATGGTTTTGTAGATTACCTCTGTAGCGCCCTCTATGTAGCGCCCCTGATCGGTGTCCTCAATGCGGAGTATAAATTTCCCGCCATACTTCCGGGCAATCAGATAGGTATAAAGCGCGGTGCGGAGATTGCCTACATGCATATAGCCCGTGGGACTCGGCGCAAAGCGGGTTCTCACCTCACCCTTGGGAATACGGCTTTCCATCTCATCGAACCATGTATCATTGTTGTTACTCATTATTATGGACATTCCTTTCGTAATGCTTGAAGACAACACCGCGCAATTCTAAGCACGATCTTGCTTGCTGCTTTTCCGCCAAATCGTCCAAAAATTCTCGGGAAAACACAAAAGTATTCCCTGCGCTTTTTAGCCAATTTAACAAAAAATCCGACTTCGCAATCCCGCGCTTAAAATTGCGCGGTGTTGCATTAGGCACAAAATGACCATGAAAAGGAATGGTCATAATGTGCAGGTTTTTCGGTTGCCGCAAAAGCGGCGAGAAAAACGCACTTTTATCAATGCAAGTCTGAAACTTGTTTCAAAATTGCCTTTCCTTTCGCTCAGTAAAATCATCTCCGGCTTATTCATGTGAAGCCCTCAAAATAGTGAAGCGCACAAAAATGCTAAAATAGTCAATACTTTTCCAATATAACCAGTGATAATTATATTTTATTTAGCTGACGATGTCAAGTGCGGCAACTATAGTCCAAAAAACTATTTTCAATTTAAGTATATTGTGATAAAATATCTTGATAAAAACAGAACGAGGAGTGTAATTCATGGAATTTGTTTGCTCTGATAGAATGATGTCACTAAAACCGTCAACTATACGCGAAATGCTTAAATATACGTCCGATCCTACGGTAATATCTCTCGCCGGCGGAAATCCGTCGGCAGACCTGTTTCCCGCAAAGGAGCTTGAGGCCGTAGCGACTGAAGTACTGCAAAATAATGCAGCCGTTGCCTTGCAGTATGGGCTGACCGAGGGCTATCCGCCTCTCGTAAAGCAGATTCGCGAGCGTATGAAGAATAAGTACGGCATAGACACACCGGGGGACGAAATACTGATAGTCCACGGCGGACAGCAGGTCATCGACCTTGTCACAAAATGTCTTGTTAACGAGGGCGACACGGTAATTTCGGAAAACCCCAGCTTTATCGGCGCTCTGAATACCTTCCGCTCTTTTAAGGCTAATATAGTCGGCATACCCATGGATTATGAGGGTATGAGGATTGATATGCTCGAAAAGGCGCTTCAGACTGAGAAAAACGTAAAGCTCATTTACACTATCCCGACCTTCCAGAACCCAATGGGCGTCACAATGTCGGAGGAGCGCAGGAAGCGCCTTTATGAGCTTGCTGTACAGTATAATGTTCCCATTATCGAGGACAGCCCCTACTTTGAGCTTTCATACACCGGCGCTCCGGTTATTACGCCTATGAAAGCAATGGACAAGACCGGACACATAATTTACGCGGGAAGCTTCTCCAAGGTTATTTCCCCGGGAATTCGAATCGGCTACGCTATAGCTCCCGCCGACCTTATTTCCAAAATGACCGTTGCTAAGCAGGGAGTGGACGTCTGCACCAACCAGTTCATGATGGTGACTATTGCAAAATACCTTGAGCGCTACGACCTCGATGAGCATATAAAGGCCTGTATCGATCTGTACTCCAAAAAGCTGAATTTCATGCTTGAGTGCATTGATAAATACTTCGACAAGCGAGTAACGCATACTACCCCTGGCGGCGGACTCTTTATCTGGTGCGATCTGCCGGAGGGATATTCGGGCACCGACCTTTGGAGATATGCACTTACTAAAAAGGTCGCCTGCGTGCCCGGCGCCACCTTCGATGTAAAATCAGACCCGGCGAGCCGTGGCTTCAGGCTCAACTTTTCGCTGCCAAGCCTGCAGGAGATAGACGACGGATGCCGCATTCTGGGAGAGTGCATCAAGGAATTTTTGAAATAGAGGAATCCGATAATGGACGAAAAAAAGGTAATTTTCAGCGGTATTCAGCCTTCGGGCGAGCTTACTCTGGGCTCCTATCTCGGAGCTATAAAAAACTGGGTAAGCCTTGCCGACGACTATAGCTGCTACTACTGCATAGTCGATATGCACGCGATAACCGTTCGCCAGAACCCTGCGGAGCTTCGCCGCCGCGCGCTGGAGCAGCTTGCGCAGTATATCGCCTGCGGACTTGACCCGCAGAAGAATA
>CAYQMY010000222.1:0-3469 GCA_964418735.1 uncultured Oscillospiraceae bacterium
GGAAGGCCGCGGCATAACCTTTTACCACTATATGATAGACCTCGAGCACGGCCCCTGCATATATAAGCGCATTGCCGGCTGCGGCTCGGGAACCGAATATCTTGCCGTGACGCCCTGGGGAGAGCTTTTTCCCTGTCATCAGTTCGTCGGAGACGAAAAGTACAGCATGGGCACAGTATGGGACGGTGTGAAAAACACTGAAATACTGGACGAGTTTAAGCTTTGCAACGTCTACGCGCGCGAAAAATGCCGCGACTGCTGGGCAAGGCTTTACTGCTCGGGCGGCTGCGCCGCGAACGCCTATCACGCGACGGGTGATATTACCGGAGTATACGAATACGGCTGCGAGCTTTTCAGAAAGCGCATGGAATGCGCCATAATGCTCAAGGTCGCGGAAACGGAATTAGTTTGAAACAAGTTCCAAACTAAATTGATATAAGTGCGTGTCGCTCGCCCCTTGGGCAATCGCAACACATGCACAATTTATGACCATTTCTTTTCGTGGTCATTTTGTGCCTTTGCAAAGTGAAAGAAAGGTCATAAATATGAAAGAAATAAAACAAAACCTAAAACCGGACATTGTATTTGCCGCCCCGTCGGATTCGGGGCTACTCGAGTGCGTCCAAAAGCAGCTTGAGGGCGTTCCGAAGGGGAAGCTGAAGTCATATCTTGAGCACAGGCAGATTTCGGTGGACGGTTTTGTAACGAGCAAGTTTGATTACAAAGTTAAAAGCGGACAAACTGTCAGGATAAGGCGGTCGGACACACCGGCTTCCGAGCTTGACATTATCTATGAGGACGATTATCTGCTGGCAGTCAATAAGCCTGCGGGGCTTTTGTCCATAGCCTCGGACACCGAGAAGGAGAGAACCGTCTACAGGATTCTCAAGGATTCCGGCAAGAAGGATGTTTTCGTTGTCCACAGGCTTGATAAGGATACCTCGGGCGTTTTGCTCTTTGCAAAAAGCGCGGAGGTACGCGAGGAGCTTCAAAATAACTGGGAGCAGACGCCCCGCCGCGAGTACACCGCTGTCTGCGAGGGGATATTTGAGGAAAAGCGCGGGCGCTGCGACACTATTCTCAAGGAGACCTCAACGCACCATCTTTACTCCGTGTCCTACGGCGAGGGCAAGCGAGCGATAACGAACTACGAGGTAATTAGTGAAAAGGGCGAATATTCGCTGCTTAAAATTTGGATAGAAACTGGGCGCAAAAACCAGATTCGCGTCCACATGAGCGAGCTATCGCACCCTGTCGCCGGCGACAAGAAGTACGGAGCGAAGTCAAATCCTCTCGGAAGGCTTGGACTTCATGCAAACCTGCTTGAAATAATCCACCCGGTGACAAAAAATCCGCTTGTTTTGAAGGCAAAGCCGGATAGCAAGTTCAAGCTGCCGAAAACGGTAAAAAAATGATAGGGGAAAATCAATTGGACGGACAAATGAGGTCTAATATAAAAATCGGTGCGCTCGTTGATATTGTGCTTAAAAAGGACCAGGCCAGCGGCACGCTGACAAGGGGACATGTAAGCCGTATCCTTACAAATAGCCCAAACCACCCCCATGGCATTAAGGTCATGCTTGAAGAGGGCGGACAGGTCGGCAGAGTTAAGGCAATAATTAAAGACTGATTTACAAAAAGGGGAATTCTTATGTCTGACGGGGCAAAAAAACCAAGAATAAAAATTGTTGAAGACGGGCCTTATATCGTCTCGGGTAATGTGCCCCTATCGGAAAAAATCATTGTACCAAACGGCAAAACAAACGAGTATCACGAGGTGCGAAAGTTCTCCCTGAGCGAGGAATACGCGCTTTGCCGCTGCGGAAAGACCAAAAATCCGCCTTTCTGCGACGGCTCACATATGAAAGCCCGCTTTGACGGAACGGAAACCGCCTCGCGGAAACCCTATGCCGAACGCGCCTCGCTGATGAAAGGCCCGGAATTATCACTTCTGGACGACGACCGTTGCGCCTACGCCCGCTTCTGCCATAGAGAAGAGGGAAACGTTTGGGAGCTTGTTGAGATGTCCGATGACCCGCATTGTAGGGCAGAGGCGATAAAAGCTGCTGTCGATTGTCCGACCGGACGCTTCACTGTGATGGATACGGACGGAAATGTTATCGAGCCGGAGCTTGAGCCGTCGATTGAAATACTTCAGGATCAGAGTGAAAGAGTCAGCGGCCCCCTGTTTGTAAAAGGAAATATCCCGATCGAGGCTGCCGACGGCTTTACTTACGAGGTGAGAAACCGCGTCGCGCTTTGCCGTTGCGGTGAATCTAGAGAAAAGCCCTTCTGTGACGCGATGCATGTATCGGTACACTATAAGGACCACATGAAATAAAAAAGCTGCGCCGCTTCAAAAAATGAAGCGGCGCTTACTTTGGTAAGACGAGGGCTTTTGCGAAAGGTTATTTACGATTAGACGATAGGCTTTTCGAAAGACGAGGGATTTTCGAAAGACGAAGGCGTTACTTTTCTGCCCGTACAGAAAAGTAACCAAAAGATACGCATAAGGGGGGAAGGGATTTCGATTTCCCTTTCCCCCTTATGAATCCCCCTTTCCTTAAAACGACACAAGAGGGGGAACCTCGGTTCCCCCTCTTGGAGCTCCCCCATAGGGATAGGGCAGGACGTAGGATGCGAAAGGAACGTATTTTCGTCCAAACTCTGGGGGTAATCCAAGAGGGGGCGCCTCAGCGCCCCTTCTTGAGTCGTTTTAAGGAGAGAAGATTCTTAAGAGGAGAGGGAAATCGAAATCCCTCTCCTCTTAAGCGTTCTTTGGTTACTTTCTCACGTGAGAAAGTAACATCTTTCGTCCAATCGTAAATAATCTTCTTTCGTATCAATAAAAAAAGCGCACCTCCGAATAACCGGAGATGCGCCTTTTGTGTTTAAAAAGTTATTACTTCTTTGCGAAGGAAGCGGGGTCACAGGTTCTGTAGTAGCTTCCGCCCAGATCATAGGGGTTGAAAGCCTTCTTGACAAGATACTGATATCCGCAAACCCAGGGCTGGGGCAGCTTGGAGAGCATATCGTTGTGCTGCTGCTGAGTGTAGTTGAAGCCATCCTCGCGTCTTGCGTTGGAGTTCCAGTGGCCCATGTCTACGCCGAGCTTGTGCTCGTTCATCCACTCCTGGCTGAGGTTGACCATATCGCAGGTACCCTTAATGGAGGGTTTGTCGAATCTGTCGAAGCAGACAAAGAACTCCCAGCCGGTTACGCCGCCGCCGCCGAGGATGGAGAGCGAGCCCATGTCGGAGTCTCCGCCGGTGTCCGCGATGTACGGGAACTTTTTGGCGTAGTCGTCCTTAAGCTTGTGAGCGGACTCCATGAGGGGAGCGGTGACAAACACGTTCGGTGACATACCGAAGTTGCCCTCGTAGGAACCGCAGAGGGTGTAGTTGAGATTCTTGTGTCCGAGACGGAGGAGGTAGAGGAGAGTCCAGTCGTGGATGGGCTTTTCGAGCAT
>CAYQMY010000223.1:0-3468 GCA_964418735.1 uncultured Oscillospiraceae bacterium
GCGTTTTTCTCGCCGCTTACGCAGCAACCGAAAAACATGCACATTATGACCACTGCGTTTAATGGTTATTTTGTGCCTTTAGCAATGCGAAAGGAATGGTCATAAATATGACGGAAGAAAAGCGCGAGGGTGTAATAGAGGGCAGAAACGCCGTGATTGAGGCATTACGCGCAGGGCGTCCGATAGATAAGATATATATAGCCAAGGGCGAGACCGACGCAACGCTTGGACACATTGCGTCAAAGGCACGCGAGAAGGGCGTGGTCGTCGTCGAGGCCGCGAGAATGAAGCTTGACTATATGAGCGTCACGCACTCCCATCAGGGCGTTATCGCGCTTGCGGCGGTGCGTGAATATGTATCAATAGGAGACATTTTAAAAATCGCGGAGGAGAGAGGCGAAAAACCTCTCATTATAATCTGTGACGAGATATCGGACCCCCACAATCTCGGTGCTGTCATAAGGACGGCTGAGTGCGCGGGGGCTCACGGCGTTATTATACCCAAACGGCGAAGCGCGGGCGTAACCCCGATTGTCGCAAAGACCTCGGCAGGCGCCGTGGAGCATATTGCCGTTTCGAGAGTCGCGAACATAACAGCCGCGATAAAGGAGCTGCAAAAGGCGGGAGTATGGGTGTTCGGCACAGCCGCCGACGGCGGCACGGAGCTTTGGAACGCAGATTTTAAAGGCGCAACCGCGATAGTGATAGGCTCCGAGGGAGAGGGCATGAGCCGTCTTGTTTCGGAAAGCTGCGATTTTCGGGTGAGTATTCCCATGTTCGGAAAGGTCTCGTCGCTCAACGCCTCGGCTTCGGCGGCAATACTTATTTACGAAGCCGTAAGACAGAGAAAAGGATAAAAAGCTATACCTAAGAATTCACATATGCAAAGGGGAGCGCTGTATGTCTGACGAAAACAATAAGACGGCGCAGGAAGAGAACTTTACGCTTGAAGACATTCTTGCGGAGGTTAAGGGCGACGCTTTTATCGCCGGCGAGAGGAAACTGCCCTCCGAAGAGATGCATAAGCGCGCCGAGGAGATAATCAGCGAGGCGCGCGGCAAGACCGCTGAGGGCGAGCCTGAGGATCGGGAGCTGGTTGTAAAGGAATATAGCAGCGCCGATGAAAAGGAAAACGAGTGGCGCGGCATTTTCGATGAAATAAAGAGCAAGGATACAGAAGGCGTAAGAGGTAAGTCCGAAAAAGGGGATACCGCTTTGCCTAATCTGGTGTTTCTCCGCGAGGTTCCGAAAAAGAGGACCGCAGCCAAGTCCGAAACGCCGAAGGACGAGCCGGACGAGGAAGATTATGAGGGCGAGGATGAAGACGGGGAGAGTAGCGGACGCGAAAGACGCTCAGGCTTACTCGGCGGCCTTTTCCGTAAAAAACGCGATAGCGGCAGCGAAGACGAGGAAGAAGTCAGCGAAGCCGGTTGCTCCGAGGACGAAAGCGACGAAGAGGATTGCTTCGGAGCCGATGAGGTTTGTGAGGATGAGGCGATTCCCGATGACGAGCCCGACCTAAAGGATGTCTGCAAGGCTTATTCGGCAAAGGCTCACTCGCTTAGATTCCGCAGCCTGATAGCGGGCATTGCCTGCATACCGCTGCTCTACACCGCGTTTGCGGCGGAATATAACCTGCCACTCTCGAATCTGCTGACCGGCAATTTCGTGATTTCAGCTGCTGTTATGCTCGGTCTTGAGCTGCTGGTTATTATTCTTGGCTTCGACATAATAAAGGCGGGGCTTCGCGATCTTGTTCGTCTGAAGGCCAACGCGGAAACCTTGGTCACAGTTTCTTGCATTGCCGCGATAGGTGACGCTGTCTGGGTGATTGCTGCAAAGACAAACGAACAGGGCGCACCGTTTTGCGCGGTAGCGGCGTTTTCCATGCTCTTTGCGATGATAGGCGCTTACAAGACGGCTCGCGGATATATGCTTACCTTCCGTTCCGCATCCAAGATTTCCGAGATGTACTGCGTGACAGCCGAGTATAAGCGCGTCGAGGGCGGCTCGGTGCTCTACAAAATGAAGGGCGACGCTAAGGGCTTTATGACAAAAAGCCACAAGCCGAATCTGCCCGAAAAAGCGTACTCATTCGCGGCGCCGATGCTCCTTGCCGCCGCTGTCGGACTCGCTCTGGTGACCTCGGTTGCTAAGGGACAGCCCCACTTGTTTTTCCGCTGCTTTGCGGCGATAGCCTCCGTTTCCGCACCTTTTTCGCTACTTCTGGTTTTCGGACAGCCCTTTAGAGTGCTGGCCGGACGCCTTTCAGACGTCGGGGCCGCCATTGCCGGCTGGCAGGGCACCTGCGATATAGGAAACGCTATAGGTACGGTCGTGAGGGAGGCCGATCTCTTTCCTGCAGGAACGCTCTCAATTGGCGGGATAAATATACTCGGGGGAGCTTCGCGTGAAAGGGTTCTCAGCTGTACGGGCAGCTTAGTAATAGCCTCGGGTTCCGGACTCTCCGATATTTTTACCGAGCTTCTCAGAAGCCAAAGATGCAGCGCCTCTATTGTCCGGGATTTTTCGGTTCACGAGGGCGGAGGGCTTTCGGGAACGGTCGGAAGCGACCGGGTTCTCATAGGCTCCTGGGGCTTTATGAACCTGATGGGCATAAGGCTACAGGAGAACATGAATATCAAAAACGCGATTTTCTGCGCGATGAACGAGGAGCTTTCGGGGGTATTCGTAATCAATTACAACCCCACAAACTCGGTGCAGAATGCCCTTTCGGCGCTACTTTCCCGCAAGATGCTGACGCTTTTCGCCGTACGCGATTTCAATATTACGACAATGCTGCTTAAGCAAAAGTTTAAGCTGCCGCCCGAACGCATGGATGAGATAGAGATACTATCCTTCGCGGAGAGGTACAAGCTTTCAGAAGCGCCGGAGGTAAAAAAGCAACCGTCAGCGCTGATATTCAGAGAGGGACTTGCGCCTTATACCCATGTCGTCCTCGGAGGGCGGAGCCTCCAGACAACCGTCATTATCGGTACGGTTATCTCGGTGGTCGGCACCGTGTTCGGGATTCTGCTTATGGCCTTTCTGTGCTTTATGGGCTCCTTCGGCGCAGCAACTGCCCCGAATACGCTGACGTATATGTTCGCGTGGCTTTTGCCAACCTTCTTTCTTAAGAAGATTGTCGGCAGGTATTAATACAGTATTTTTTGTTAAAGATTATAAAAAGTCTCCTGCCGGTTTATAAACCTGCGGAGACTTTTTTGCGCATTAGTCTGCCTGCAGTCATTCGGAGGAATAGGCACGAGGCAGTTTCCATTTATGTGTTTTTTTACCTGCATCAACTTTTTTGAATATGAACATTTACTAGGAAAATTGCCTTAAAGGCGACAATTTGAAACAAAATATTTGTTGAAATTAATAGTTAGCTGCTGTATAATCAAAAAGTCAGCATACAAGAGTGTGTAGTACTTATACCATAAGGAAGGGAATTGTTAACATGAGCTA
>CAYQMY010000224.1:0-3448 GCA_964418735.1 uncultured Oscillospiraceae bacterium
GATGAGATAGAACTGCGTGTTCTTAACGGTGACGGTGCCAACTGGATAACGGCGAACAACGAAGCTGCTGTATACCAACTGGATCCGTTTCACAGGAACAAGGCCATACGGGAATATGTGAACGACCCGGAGCTGCAGAAGATCATGACGGACTTGCTTTATGCCAAGGATATCGATCTTCTACTGACCGTGGTCGAAGCGTCGATCAACAGCACGATAGAACCGGATGAACAGGAGAAACGGCAAAAGCTTCTTAACTATTTCAGCAATAACAAGGAAGGCCTCACTCCATATTACCGGCGTGGTGAGAAGATACCGCCAGTTAACGAGGGCTTGGCACCTGCACGCTGCGGAAGTATGGAGAGCAACATCTTTACGCTGATCGGGAATCGAATGAAAGGTCGGCGTGCTTGTTGGAGCATTCGCGGCGCAGATAATTTGGCGGCGCTTCTTTGCCTGAAGCATACTGGCAGGCTCGCAGACGTATTGACCACTCTCGGGCCAATCGTACCGGCGGATTATGAGCCGATGCCTGTTGGACTCAGGCCTCGTGAGGTACCGGAGCGTGTCGGCAAAGGCTACAACGGCTTTAAACATACCGCCATCCCCGACATGCCATGGGCCAAGGAAATGCTGGGTATGAAACCGCTTTCCAGGCTATCTTTTCTTGCCGGTTCGTAAGCATCACGATAAAACGTAGAACACCAAGGGTTTGCTATGCCCTTCCCTTTGAACAACATATTACGACTGCAAGCTATATCCGCACAAATTCCTATGCGGTGACTTTTGCCAACGTTTACTTGACACATACTTCCCCTTTATAACAGTTGAGTATATGGTTGTCCCATGGTATAATTATGAAAAATAACGGCATGGTATAATAACTGTATATACAGTTATTATACCATGTACGCACGCAGGTGTAAATTTTTTAATCATATATTCAAAAAATACAGTTAATATTGACGAAAATGAATACTTACTCGTCCTTCGCTTGACTTATTGAATATTCCGCGTATAATGGTTGTAAGTAATGAATATTTATTAGTCGTTTGTATTGTTTTGGAGGTAATCATGAAATACAGAGTTTATATTGACGGTCAGGAAGGAACCACCGGCCTTCAGCTCCAGAAGAGGCTTTCGTCTCACAAGGACGTTGAGCTTCTTCTCATAGACGAGGCGCTCCGCAAGGATACGGGCGCTCGAAGTGAGCTTATAAACAGTGCGGACGCCGTATTTCTGTGCCTGCCGGACAAGGCGGCCGTCGAGGCGGTCTCTCTTGTCAAAAACGACCGTGTAATAGTTATAGACGCTAGCACCGCGCACCGAACCGCCACTGGCTGGGATTACGGTTTTCCCGAGCTGTCACCCGAACACAGAGGCGCGATAAAGAAATCTAAGCGCATCGCGAACCCCGGCTGCTACGCAACAGGCTTTATCTCGCTTGTTTATCCGCTAGTGAAGCTCGGCATACTCCCGAGAAGCTATCCTCTTTGCTGCACCGGAGTTTCCGGTTACAGCGGAGCCGGTAAGAGCGCGATAGCGCAGTATAACGAGGAGGGGCGCGCCTTTCAGCTTGAAAGCCCAAGGCTCTACGCGCTTTCTCTTTCTCATAAGCATATTCCTGAAATGAAGTTTGTCACAGGCATAGACAGTGCGCCGATATTTAACCCCTTTATCTGCGATCATTACAGCGGCATGACTGTAAGCGTGCCGATCTATACCTCAATGCTGAGCAAAAAGCTCTCCCCTGCCGATATGCAGAATGTTCTTTCGCAGTACTATGAGGGCGAAACTCTTATAACAGTACACGGTCCGACTGAGGACGGCTTTATCGCGGCGAATGAGCTTCGCGATACCAACAAGCTTAAGATACACGTTTGCGGAAACGACGAGCAGATTACACTCGTAAGTGTATTTGACAATCTCGGAAAGGGCGCTTCCGGCGCTGCTGTCCAGAACATGAATATAGCGCTTGGACTACGTGAGTTTGAGTCGCTGACGCTCCTCTAGGGGGTATCCATACCCCCTAGATACGAGCCTTACGGCTCGACACCCCCGGTCGCGCACGTTTTGCGCGGGCTGTGGTATTTTTCCGGAAAATGAATTCCCGGAAAAATAAATCTAATATTACGAATTGTGCACAGCAGTGCACGGGAGGTTAATATGAAATTTAACAAGGTAAACGGCGGCGTATGCGCCCCTAAGGGTTTTATAGCGGGCGGAATACACTGCGGAATAAGAAAAAATCATACAAAAAAGGATCTCGCTATGATTTTAAGCGAGACCGAATGCACGGCAGCGGCCGTATATACTCAAAACAAGGTTTGCGGCGCTCCGATAACGGTGACAAGGCACAACATCTCGGACGGCAAGGCCAAGGCGGTTATTTGCAACAGCGGCAACGCCAACACCTGCAACGCTGACGGCGTGGAAAAGGCCGCGCTGATGTGCCAGCTTACCGCGAAGGCGCTTGGCATAAAGCCCACGGACGTTATTATCGCGTCCACAGGCGTTATCGGCCAGCCGATTGATATGGAGCCTATTTCAAAGGGCATCGCCGCTCTCGCTCCGATTTTGACTACAGATGGCGCGAAGGACGCCGCCGAAGCGATTATGACGACCGATACAAAGCTTAAAGAGTGCGCCGTTTCGTTCCGCATCGGCTCTCACGCGATTACAATCGGCGCGACGGCCAAGGGCTCCGGAATGATTAATCCCAACATGGCTACAATGCTGAGCTTTATAACAAGCGACGCAAATATCACCTCTGAAATGCTCAGCGCCGCGCTCAAGGCCGTTGTAGGCGAAACCTACAACATGCTGACGGTTGACGGAGATACCTCCACGAACGATATGGTTTCCATTATGGCTAACGGCATGGCGGAAAACCCTGTAATTGACGCCCCCGGCCCCGCCTTCACCGCTTTTGTGACCGCGCTGAACATGGTAGCTGTAGAGATGACAAGAATGATGGCCGCCGACGGTGAGGGCGCGACGAAGCTACTTCAATGCAACGTGACCGGTGCTCCGACCAAGGAGACGGCAAGAAAGGTTGCAAAATCCGTTATAAGCTCCAGCCTTGTAAAGACCGCGATGTTCGGAGCGGACGCGAACTGGGGACGTATTCTCTGCGCGATAGGCTATACGGACGCGGAGTTTAAGATAGACCGCATTGACGTCTATATCAGCTCCTCCGAGGGGCAGATTCAGGTCTGCAAGGCTGGCTTCGGGCTCCCCTTCTCTGAGGAGGAAGCCAAGAAGATTCTTCTTCAAAGCGAGATACTGATAGATATATTAATGAATCAGGGCGACTACAGCGCCTCCGCATATGGCTGTGACCTCACCTACGATTACGTTAAAATAAACGGCGATTACAGAACCTGAGCAGCTTCTAGGGGGGCATCCTATACCAACTAGATACGCGGCTAATGCCGCGATACCCCTG
>CAYQMY010000225.1:0-3437 GCA_964418735.1 uncultured Oscillospiraceae bacterium
GAATCAAGATAAATTGCCAAGGAACCTCTGTTAGTCAAATTGACGTTAAAAACAAAGGCAAGGAAAATTTGCCAGATTAGGTCGTATAATGAAAGGTCTATCATTCTGGCGAAGTATCTGCGCCAGGGGCGAAATACCTGAGGGTATTCTTCGCTGCTTCTATGTACATTTTGGGTTTCTATTGCCTTTGTTAAGCTGCCCAGATATCTTTCGGCGTCCAGCTCGGCGAAGGAAACCCAGCTATCCAAAATTGCGCCGCAGACCTCCTTCTCGCGAGAAACATCATCCCCTTGTTCGAGCTCCAGTCTGGAAGTCTGCTTTAATAGAGCCTTTGTAAGCTCAACTCGTCCGCTCTTAAGAGCCTTTATTTCGCTGAGCGGGAAATGAAGGCCTCGCAGCAGCTTGATTTTAAGCAGCATTTTAAGATCGTCCTCAGAATAATCCCGCTCACTCTTATTTACAAGGGTCGGAGTAATGAGCCCCTTTCGCTCATATAACAAAATGCTGGATGTTTCAAGCCCGGTCAAGGTCACAATTTCATGTATAGTCATATGTTCATTCCTCTCCCATTACTAAAAAAGCATGATGCTATATATATAATAGCACATATATTTAAAAAAGGAAGCATAATAAGTAATATAAATTTGACTTCAGCTGCCTTTATATTATATAGTATATAATGCCTTGAAATATATTCTTAAAGGAGACATAATGAGACACAACGCTTTTTCTAAACTGTTCTTTGGACTTTTACTTACGTTTTTTAATATAGATATCTATAACCTTAAGCTTATTACAGGCTTTATCGGCGCGCTGCTGATCGCAACCGCGGCCTGGCAGCTGGCAAATGAAAATAGATACTTCAAAAACGCGTTTCGCTTCAGCGTCTTTGAGCTTTTTCTGCAAACCCTTGGCCTATTGATAGTTTGCTTGAACATAGGTGGGGTGGCAACAGGGTTTTTAATGGCCGCAGTCGGCACAATCTGCATGATTGGGCTTATGTATAATATGTTTAGCGGCCTTGCACAGCTTGCGACGGAGCAGGGCTTATTTGAGTTTTCTAAAAAGCTTAGTAATTGCTTTGCCGTATATATTTGGATAGCTATTTTGATTCCTATAGCTTTAATTGTGCCGCCAATAATTATAATAATGATTCCGGTCACCATTATCGGCTTGATTTATATTCTCGTTCAGGTTAAAAGGTTGAGCAATAATAACCTCGATACGTCGGAGGAAAGGGCGCTAAATTCGCGTAATTATGTAACGCTTTTCGCGTATTTGGGTCTTACACTTGCACTGTGCCTTACAGTTATTATAATAAAAAGCTGTCCTCCCGTACATACCGAGGTCTATAATAGAAATGACAGCGAGCAGACGGACGTTCAGAGCATCAAGACCAAAATGCTGGAGCTGGGCTTTGATAACGAGGTGCTAAATGACCTGCCGGACAGCGAAATCGTAAACTACAGGGAAATGTCTTCGGTACAAAATTCGGTTTATACTAACTCTAGTAACACAGAAACGCTTGAGATAACTAAATTTGTCAGCACGTTTGAGGGCGGAAAAATAAGAATATTAATGTATTACAAATGGCTTGAGGGGCCGAAGCAGCGCTACCGAGATAAAATGATTTTAAAGCTGCCCTGGGGTAAGTTTGCCGCGCCAAATGATATGAATTCCAATGGCTTCGCGCTATATGATAAAGATTCGAAAAACGGCTTAAATACGTACAAAGCGGACTTTGTAAAAAGGGCGATTAGCGGCACAAATGGATATATTAATTCCGAAATAGACTATAGAGTTTTCGGGGAACAAGCTTCAAACCAGCGCGGCTTTTTTGCCTTTGATGTTATGCGTTCAATGCCGACGCAGGAATTATACTATAATACGATCATTGACTATTACCACCAAAAGAGTATATTCTATTTTGAAAACAATAAAGATACCAGCAATAATCAGATTGTGCCAATGTATAGTCAAAGCTATGCGTTTGAACGGTTCCAGTTTGTTTTTGAAGACAACTATAAGCCGTAATTCTTAGGATAACGAGGAAGCTATGAACATTGTACTAATAGGTATGTCAGGAGCAGGAAAGAGCACACTGGGGGTTCTTGCGGCAAAGGCTCTTGGCATGGATTTTGTAGATACGGATATTGTCATACAGCAGCGCGAGGGCCGTCTGCTTCAGAATATTATCGATACTGACGGCATCGACAGGTTTTTGGAGATAGAGGAAGAGGTCGTTACAAAGCTGAAACTTGATAACTGCGTTATCGCCACCGGCGGAAGCGTCGTGTATTCGGAAAATGCAATGAAAGCTCTGGGGCAGCGCGGTTTAATTATCTATATTCACGCCGAATTTGAGGAGATAAGCAGACGGCTGACGAACATAAAAACCAGAGGCATCGTGATGAAAAGGGGCAATACTCTCAGGGAGGTTTATGAGGAAAGGCTGCCGATTTATCTTAAATACAGCGGCATAACTATAGACTGCACAAATAAGGATATAGAGGAATGCGTCGGTGAGATAACAAGCTTGGCAAAGGATGGTTGAGGCTATGAAAATTACTGTCATTAACGGAACACCGCAAAAGGGCATTACATATAAAATGAAGGAGCTATTTCTTGACCACCTGAGAGAGGGCAATGAGATTACGGAATATTATCCTTCCGATTTGCCGCTTTTCTGTGTCGGCTGCAAGGTCTGCTTTCTCCACGGAGAGGAGCGCTGTCCTCACGCCGATAAGGTAATGCCCATTTGGGAGAGCATGCTCAGTTCCGATCTTCTTGTTTTTGCTTATCCGGTTTATGCGCTTCGAGCTCCAGCGTCCATAAAGTCGCTGCTCGACCATCTGTGCGTACACTGGATGGTGCACAGGCCTGATGAACGGCTTTTTTCCAAAACGGCGGCAATCATCACAAACAGCGTGGGCGCGCCTAACGGCTCGGCACAAAAGGACGTTAAGACCAGCCTGTCGTGGATGGGTGTCTCCAATATTTATACCTGCGGAGCAGGCATGATGGGCGATATTCTTATAGATAAGATTACAGACAAGAGTCTCGAAATGCTGAAAAGTAAAACAAACAGGCTATATGAAAAGGTAAAGAATATTAAGCCCCGACAGAATATGAGTCTGCTGGTGCGCGGAAAGTTCTTTATCTGCAAGAGGCTTCATCAAATGGTGCTAAGCAGTGAGGAAACGCCGAGTCTCGATAACCAGCATTACATAGACCGCGGATGGATAAAAGCGAAAAACAAATAAAGATAAGGGGCACTGCTGAAGAAAATCAGCAGTGCCCCTTGAGCATGTCAAAAAAGTATTTTTGACAAGCTTATAGGGGGAATCCAATTCCCCCTAGATACGCGGCATACGCCGCGATACCCCCTGGTCGCGCACGATTTGCGCGGGCTGTGGTATTTTTCCGAGAAGTGAATT